>NZ_JBWKYF010000007.1:0-142348 GCF_059423605.1 Variovorax sp. GW460-12-1-14-LB1 | reverse complement strand
CGACCCGCCCGCCGCCTCCAGGCTGGCCCACAGCGACAGGCACAGCAGCGCCGCGCCCCCGAGCTGCAGCCATCGGCGCCAGGCGCCGGGCGTGTGGCCGCGGCCGAAGACGTCTTCGCTGTGGCGGTCCATCGCGAGGCTCAGCGCGCAGAAGCCGGCCAGCGAGGCGGCGAACACCAACCCGAGCAGCGGCATCACGATCCCTGACCCGACGCGGCGAGTTCGGTCGGCGGCGTTGGCTTGACGGCTTTCTTGGGCGCCGCCAAAGCCTTGCGGCGCTTGCGCTCCACCAGCCAGGTCGCACCCGCCAACCCCAGGCCGAGCGCGATCGCCACGAGGTCGAAGCCCGCCACCGAGCTCGGGCCGGTGCGCAGGCTCACGGTGAGCGGCGCAGGGCCGGTGAAGGCATTGAGCACCGGCAGCAGCGCGAACAGCAGCGCGCCGAGCGCGAGCTGCGCCTGCCACATGCGCAGGGTCGGGCGCAGCAGGCCCAGCACGGCGGTGGCGCCCCAGACGATGAAGAACCAGCGGATCTCGGCCTCGTTGCGGCCGGCCACGTCGACCGGCAGCAGGCGGTTGGCCCAGAAGAAGGCAGCCATCGCCACGGGCAGGCCGGCAATCGCACCGAGGTTCAGTCCGTCGACCAGCCGCAGGCCGACGCCGATGCGCCCGCCCTGCTTGAGGGTCTTGGCGTATTTCTGGCGTTCCTTCACGGCCCACAGCAAGAGGCCCGTGGCCACCATCAGGCAGCCCGCCAGGCCCGAGACGAAGAACAGCGCGCGCAGCAGCGGATCGGCAAAGCGGCCGATGTGCAGGCCGTAGAGCACGCCGCGCGTCTCGGCCGCGGCCTTGGGCACGTCGCCGAAGGTGCCGATGAGCGCGCCGGTCGTGCCGTTGAACTGCATGGAGGGCTGTTCGTACGACAGGTGCCGGCCCTCGGCCCGCGTGAGCGAGACCACGGCGTTGGCGTCGTTCGGCTGGTGCACCACGATGCGGCCCACGGGCGCGCCGTCCCAGTGGGCCGTGGCCTGCGCCACCATCGGCGCGAGGGGCGCCAGCGCGGCCTTGGTGCCCGAGGCCTTGATCTGCGTGCGCACGCCGCCCGGGAAGGCCTCGGCGAAGAAGGTGTCGTTGCCGCCGTGCGCCTTGTAAGCCACCTGCGGGCCCCACGGCATGTACATGAACATCAGCGTGACCAGCCCGGTGTAGGTGATCATGGCGTGGTACGGCAGCGCGAGCACGGCGGTGACGTTGTGCGCGTCGAGCCACGAGCGCTGGCCCTTCTTCGGGCGGAAGGTGAAGAAGTCCTTGAAGATGCGCTTGTGCGTGACGATGCCGCTGACGATGGCCACGAGCATGAACATCGCGCAGAAGCCGACGATCCAGCGCGCCCAGAGCGCGGGCATGTAGTGCAGGTCGAAATGCAGGCGGTAGAAGAACTCGCCGCCGCGCGTCTCGCGCGGCGCGGTGATCGCCTGGCCCGTGGCCGGGTCGAGCATGGCGCGGTCGAAGCTGCGGCGCCGGTCCACGGGCGGCGAACCGGGTGGCGGCGGCGGCTTGGCCCACAGCAGGCTCACGCCGGGCTCGCGCTCGGTGGGCAGGGTGATGAACCAGCGCGTGGCATCGGGCGCGTGGCGCTGCATGAAACCCAGCGCGTTGTCGGCGGCCACCGGCTGCGGCACCGTGCCAGGCGTCACGGCATGCAGCTCCGGCTTCATCCAGAAGGTGATCTCGTCCTTGAAGTACGAGGCCGTGCCGGCCGCGAACACCATGAAGAGCACCCAGCCGACCAGCAGGCCCGACCAGGTGTGCAGCCAGGCCATCGACTGACGGAATCCTTCCTTCATGCGGCACCTCCGCCGCCCTGGGTCCACAGCAGCAACAGCAGGCCCTGCAGCGCCGCCGCGATGGCGAGGCCGGTCCAGGCGCGCCACGCCGAGCGCGCCGCGAAGACCCACATCACGGCCACGGCGTAGACGAGGAAGGAGGCCAGCGTGCCGGTCAGCGCGGCTTCGCTGCGCGCCATGCCGAAGAGGGCAGGCAGGCCCAGCGCGAGCACGGCGGCCGACAGCGCGGCGACGCCGTAGCCGCCCGCAATGGCAGCGACGGCCCGCGACGCGACGCCCATCCGGTAGCGGAGGCCGGCGCTCACGACGGGCGCCGGACGACGTGCGAGGTCGTTCGGAAATTCATGGGACAGAGGGAGAGAGGAAACCTGGAGAATGAGAATCATACTCATCTTCTCGGTTTTTCTCGCCCCCCGCCCATCCCGCGAGCGGGGCCTTGAAAGGCGCGCGGCGCCTTACTTCGCCTGCAGCAGCGCGCCGGCTTCGAGCAGCACCAGCTCGTTGTCGTCGGCCTTGTTCGGCTCGCGGCTGGTGGAGAAGGGCAGGTTGTTGTCGTTGCCGACCACGATGTGCGTGGCGTCCACCACGTCGACGTTCTCGATGGTGAAGAACGGGAACTTCAGCACGCCGTCGTTCAGCGGCTTGCGCGCGAGCTTGTTCGGGTCGGCGATGTTCAGCAGGTCGATGTAGCCGATCTTGCGCACCGCGCCGCCCACGTTCGCGTCGCTCAGCTCGACCTTGTAGACGCGCTTGAACTTCGCGATGTCGTGGAAGCAGTCGGTGCGCTTCTGGCCTTCGGGGCAGGCCTTGTCGCTCGTGCCTTCGCCGTTGTCGCGCTCGATGATGAGGCCGGTGGTGCCGTCGATCATGTTGAAGTCGCCGATGGCGTGGCCGTTGGCTTCGAGCACGTACTTCCAGTGGCGGCCCGTCCACTTTTCGGTTGCGGCGTCGAATTCCAGCACGCGCAGCGCTTCCTTGCCGTCGACCTTCTCGTAGTCCTTGGCCTCGGCGTTCCACACCGGGCCTTCGAGCAGCGCATAGAGCTTGCTGCCGTCCTTGGACGAAGCCATGCCTTCGAAGCCCTTGGAGCGCTTGATCTGGAAATCGACAGCGCCGCCTGGTGCGCCCGGCGTGGTGACCGCGGGGTGATCGGGCGAGCGCACGGCCTTGCCGTCGACCTGCGTGTCGAACACCGCGAGCACCTTGCCCTTCAGGTCGGCCTTGATCAGGAAGGGGCCGAACTCCTCGCCGATCCACAGCGCGCCGCTGGCGAACTGGAAGCTCTCGGGATCGAAGTCCGAACCCGTCAGGTAGCGCTGCTTCGTGCCTTCGTGAACGATGCGGAACGGCACCTTCTTGTCGGGGTCGTGCAGGAAGATGGTGTTGATGCGGTTGAACTTTCCGCTCTTGAAGTCCACCTTGTAGTGGTTCAGGTAGAGCATGAAGTCGGGCGAGTTGGCTTTCGCGCCGGCGCCGTTGTCGGTGAGCACCCAGAACGAGCCGTCGTCCATCTTCTTGATGCCCGAGTGCCCCTGCAGCGGCTGGCCCTTGAAGGGCACCGACACGCCGGTGCCGCGGCCGCCCGAGAGCCCTTCGACGGTGCCCAGCGCCTCGACGCGCTTGCCCGAGGTGAACTTGCCGCTCACCTGCAGGTCGGCCGGCGCGTCTTTCGGTGCGGCGACAAAACTCTGCGCGGGCAGCACGGCGTGGCCGGAGAGCGTGGCGGGGAAGGCGGTCTGGGCCACAACGCCACCGCAGGCGAAGGCGGTGGCCAGGGCGACCAGAGAGAGGGAAGCGAAGCGCGTCATGAACGAAAAAGCTTTCAGTCGAAAACGCGTGACCTTGCCGGGCAGGCGTGACGCCGCCGTGACATCCGCTCAGCTCAAGGTGCGATGTCCACCGTCACTTCGCGCGACTCGGCGCGGCCCTGGTCATCGACCGCGCGCAGCACGTAGCGCCGGCCTGAATCGGCCATGTCCGGCATCCAGGTGATGCCTTCGCCGGGCGCGGCCTTGCCGACCAGTGCGTCATCGGCAAACCAGTAGATCGTCTGCGTGCCCGCCGCCGCTTCGGCGCGCAGCACAAGCGGCTCGGGCTTCTTCACGCGCAGTGTGTGCCGCACGCCGCGCAAGGGCGATGTGATGAGCGGCGCCGTCTCCGCAGCCTCGCCCTTCTCGCAGCCGTCGGTCGGCAGGCTTGCGCGCGGCAGGCCCGCCTGGCGGAACAGCCGGCGCATGTCGCTGCCCCATTGCTCGACCACCTGCTGGCGCGCATTGGGCTGCGGCCCGCACACCACCTTGCCGGTCGTTTCATCGACCCACACGGCGCGGTGCAGGTTGCTGACCTGGATCGGCGACTTGCCGGCGATGAACCATGTGGTGGTGCGCACCGGGCACAGCGCGTCGGGCAGCCCGCCCGTCGCGGTGCACACCTCGACCTGGCGCAGATCGGGCGGCTGGCGCGTCGCGATCTCGCCGGGATCCAGCCGCTCCGCACGCAGCGCATCGACCATGCGCAGGAACAGCGGCGCAGCCGCATCGACGCCCACCAGCGCGGGGTTGCTCGTGCCATCGAAGTTGCCGACCCACACCACCAGCACATGGCGGCCGAACACGCCCGCGGTCCACGCATCGCGAAAGCCCCACGACGTGCCCGTCTTCCATGCAATGGCGGGACGCGCGGGCAGCGTGGTGTCGGGGCGCGGCGTGTGGCGCAGCATGTCGAGCGTGATGAACGAGGCCTCTTCGCTCAAGAGGCGAAGCGGCTGCACCGGCCGCTCGTCGGGCGCGGGCTGCGTGTAGCGCAGCGGCTGCGAGATGCCGCCGTTCGCGAGCGTGGCGTAGAGACCCGCGAGCTCCTCGGGCGTGACCTCTCCGCCGCCCAGCACCAGCGCAAGGCCGTAGTGCGATTCGCTCTGCAGCTTCTGCACGCCCGCGAGCCGCATGAAGTCGTAGAGCCCCGGCTTCGACAGCTTCGCGGCGACCGCCACCGCGGGGATGTTGCGGCTGCGGATCAGCGCCTCCTGCGCGGGCAGCGGGCCGGCGAAGCGGTGGTCGAAGTTCTCGGGCGTGTAGGGGCCGAAGGAGGTCGGTGCGTCCTTGAGCATCGTCTTCGGATGCAGCAAGCCCTGGTCGAGCGCGAGTGCGTAGATGAAGGGCTTGAGCGTGGAGCCCGGCGAGCGCTTGGCCTGCGTGCCGTTGACCTGCCCGGCGATGGCGTCGTTGTGCCAGTCGGCCGAACCGATCAGCGCGCGCACCTGCATGGTCGAGGCGTCGAGCAGCAGTGCGCTCGCGTTGGTCATGCCCACGTCGGCGTGCGTGCGCAGGTACTGGCCCATCACGCGTTCGAGCGTGGCCTGCATGCGCAGGTCGATGGTGGTGCGCACTTCCTGCACACCGCGCTCCTGCGCGAGCAGCATGTCGGTGGCGTGCGGCGCGAGAAAGGGGAGGCTGCCGCGCGACTGTGCCGAGAGCGCGAGCTGTGCATCCGGCGCGTGCTGCTTCGCGGTCGGATCGCGCTCGGCCCACAGCGCCCACAGGCGTTCGCGCGCCGACTGCAGTTCGGCATTGCGGCCGCGCTCGGCGATGCGCTTGACGGGGTTCTGCGGAATCACCGCGAGCGTCAGCGCCTCGGGCAGGCTGAGCTTGGCGGCGTCCTTGCGGAAGTAGATGAGGCTCGCGGCCTGCACGCCTTCGATGTTGCCGCCGTAGGGCGCGGTGTTGAGGTACGCCTCGAGGATCTCGCGCTTGCTGAAGCGCGCCTCGAGCCAGAGCGCCGCGCCGATCTGCGCGATCTTGCCCATGGCCGTGCGGCTGTCGATGCCGTAGACGCGCCGTGCCAGCTGCATCGTGAGCGTCGAGCCGCCCTGCCTGCGCTCGCCGCTGGCGATGCGCCACGCGCTGCGCACGAGCGCGGCAGGGTTGACGCCGGGGTGCGCGTAGAAGCGGCGGTCTTCGTACAGCAGCACCGCATCGACCAGCGTCGGCGAGATGCGGTCGAGCGGCACCCAGAGGCGGTATTGCTCGTCGCTTGCGAGGGTGAGGCGCAAGAGTTCACCACCCTGCGCGTACACGGCGCGCGAGCTGCCGACGGTTTCGCTGAGGGGCGCGTGCGGCCAGAGACGCAGCAGCGCGAGCAGGAAGGCCACCGCCAGCGCCCACAGCGCAGGCTTGCGCAGCCTTCCCAACTTCACGCTCAAGCGCATGACGGCCTCCGCTGCCTGGCGTCAGTTCGCGACGACCTGGAAGCGCGCACCCGCCGAGCGCGAATACACGCGCCGGTCGTACATCGCCTCGCCATACGCCGCAGGCACCACGAAGTCGCCGACATTGGTGGCACGCGCCTTGTAGGTCACTTCGAGCAGGTTCTTGTCGACGGCGCCGTAGAACACCACGCGGTCTTCGCGGATGTCGGCGTACTGCACCTTCCACGAGCCGCCGCCACCGAGGCGCTTCTTCCAGATCGGCGCGTCGGCATTGGCTTCCTGGTCGTCGCCCACGGCCTGCAGCACCGGCTCCAGGCCGCCTGGCAGCAGGTCGACCAGCGCCACATCGTTGAGCTGTGCGCGCTCCAGGCTGCGCACGCGCACCCGCACGGTGACCTCTTCGCCGAGCTTGGCCTTGGTGATGGGGTTGCCCTTGGCATCGAGCACTTCATGGAAGATCTCCAGGCCCTGGTTCACCGGCGTGGTGGGCACGTTGCGCTCGAAGCCCTGTTCGGCCCAGCTGTAGTACAGGTTGAAGTCGCTGTCGTTCGACAGCTTGAGCTTGGCCGTGCCGGCGGGCACCGCGGCACGCGTGATCGGATTCACCGAGCCCAGCGCGAGTGCCGCGGCCTGCCCTTGCGCGTTGACGCTCTGCGCGGTGAGCTTGCCTTCGACGTTCTGCGCCACCGCTTCGAAGTACGCATCGACCGCGAGCAGCATCGAGGCCGACGACAGGCTGTTGTACCAACCGTCGCGCACCATCGCGCCCATGCCTTCCCACACGTCGGGCTTCAGCGTCTTCAGGCGCGAAGGGAAGTGGCGGCCCACCAGGTGCAGCGTCATGCTGTCGTGCACCAGCGGGTCGTAGTACGCGCCCCACACGTTGCGGCGCTGCTTCTTCTCGGTGCGCGCGAGCAGGTCGGACCACACCGGGTTGAGCAGCTCGTTGGCCACTTGCTCCTGCTTCACGAGCTGGTAGCTCGCGGCGAGGTACACGGCGCCGAGGTCGTCGCTCCAACCTTGGGTCTGCTTGTTGCGCCACGCTTCGCGCAGGTTGGCCAGTGCGGCCGGCGCGATGATGCCCTGGCGCGTGAGCAGGTAGGCCGCCTGCGTGCGCTGGCGCCAGCCGTCGAGCGAGGTGTCGCCGCTGCCGAGCCAGCCCTGCAGGTAGGTGTTCGCCTTCTGCAGCAGGTCTTGCGGCACGGGCAGCTTGTGGTCCTTGGCTTCGATGAGCAGGTGCACCGCATAGAGCGTGGCGAAGGCATCGGTGCCCGCGCCGGGCCACAGCGAGAAGCCGCCGTCGGCCGTCTGCCGTGCGCGCAGTTGCACGAGGTAGCGCTCGAAGGTCTTGCGCGCCTCGGGCATCGGGCCCTGCTCGGGCGTGCGGCCACGCGCCATTTCCTTCACCAGCTCGGGTCGGCCCGACAGCAGCACCGCCGGGAAGGTCTGGCTCGTGATCTGCTCGGTGCAGCCGTGCGGGTACACCTCCAGGTACTGCATCAGGCCGGTCGCGAAGGCCCACGGCGCGGCGGACACCGCGACATCGCTCTTGCGAAAGTTCGGGTACAGGTCGGCCTTGCTGCTCAGCTCACCCGCGCGCTGGAAGCTGCCCGCCTGCACCAGCGTGACGAACGGCGATGCGGGCCGCACGCTCACTTCGGTCGACAGGCGCGCGCTGAAGGTCTTGTGCGTCGAGGTGAACACCAGCGCCGATGACCCCAGCACCGCCTGCTCGCCCGGCTTGGCGCGCACGTTGAACCTGGTGCTCGCTTCGCCGCGCTCGTTGACCTTGAGCGTCTGCGTCGCATCGCCCACCACTTCGAGCCCGCCCGAGGCGGTGAGCGTGAGCGCAATGGGCACGTCCTTGCCCGACCCCACGATGTTGTTCGCGAGGCCCACGCCCACTTCGACCGTGTCGCCGGGCGCCATTGCGAGCGGCGCGTTCGGCAATATCACCATGTCGCCGCGCACCACGGTGCGGGTGCTCTTGGCGGCGGTGGTCTCGTCGTTCACCGCGACGGCCATCACACGCAGGCTGCCGTTGAAGCTCTCGGGCACGGTGTAGCTGAACTCGCGGCTGCCGTTCACATCGACCAGCCCCGACCAGTAGGCCACCGGCTTGTCGCGCTTGCGCTTGAACGGGTTCAGGTGCTTGCCGAGCTCGCCTTCGCCGTCGCCGCCGGGGGCGGCGCCCTGCATGAGCTTCTTGAACTCCGGCAGGATCAGGTCGAGCGTCTGCAAGGTGCCCACCTCGAGCGCGCGCTTCTGGAAGAAGTGCTTGAGCGGGTCGGGCGTCTTGTAGCGCGCCACCTGCAGGATGCCTTCGTCCACCGCGAACAGCACGGCGCGCGTGGGCCTGTCGCTGGTGAGCTTCATCTTCACCGTCTGCCCGGGCTTCACGAGTTCGCTGCTGGTGAGCTGCAGGTTCGCGGTGCGCTTGGCCAGGCTGGTGGCGAAGGGCACGACGCCGTACGACAGCGGGCTCATGTAGACCTCGTCCGAGGCGGGGTCGCGCACGAAGTGCACGTTGATGTAGCCGGTGCCCTCGAAGTCCTTGGGCAGCACGATCTTCTGCACCGAGGCGGTCTTGTCGGTCTTGAACCACGCGTGGGCGTAGACCTTGTCGCGCTCGATGGTGATGAGGCCGGCGCCCACGTACGGCGCGCGGATGCTCACCTCGATCTCCTGGCCCGGCTCGTAGTCCTTGCGGTCGAGCGTGAGCTGCAGTTCGGCGTTGCGGTCCAGCGAGCGCGAGACGTTCGCGTTGCCCGCCACGCTGTACTCGACACGGTTCAGCTCCAGTCCGCCGGCATTGCGCACCACGTAGGCGAAGTTGCCGGGCGTGGAGGTGTTCAGCGCAATGGTGTTGCCGGCCGCGACGATGGCCAGCGGCTTCTCGTCGATCACGATTTCCTTCTTGCGCGATTCGTAGCGGTAGAGGCCGTTGTCCTGCTTCACGAGCACCGACAGCACCTTGCGCTCCACGCGCTCGATCTTCAGGGCGTCCACGGCCGTCTTCTTCGCTTGCGGGTCGATCGCGATCACGGTGGCATTGCGCGCGGCGCCCTTGCTCACGTAGCTGGTGTCGCCATCGACCTTCACGCCCACGAGGTAGGGCATGTCGCTCACCAGCGTCTGCGCCTCGGCCGAGACGCTGCGCCCGCCTTCGGGCTCGAAGGCCTTGGCGAGCACGTGCACCTGGTAGGTGGCCGCATCGAAGCGCGAGAGGCGCAGGTCGAACTCGGCCTTGCCTTCGGCGCTGGTCTGCACGCTGCCCAGGTCGTCGACCTGCTTCTCGGTGGCGCGCTGCGGATCGAAGAAGGCATAGTCGGCGAATGCGCGGAACACCGGGAAGGCCGGGCTCAGCGTGAGCGTGCCTTCGACCTTGCGGTCGGGCGCGGGCGTGCCGAAGAGGTTCTGCACGTCGATGAGCGCCTTCAGGTCCTTGGGCCTGACCCAGCCTTCGGCGACTTCGCTGCTGAGCTTGGCGACGACCTTGGTGCGGTCGGGCAGGAACTCCTGCACCTTCACCGTGGTGCTGCCGATCAGCAGGCCCTGCACCTCGGGGTTGCCGGGCGACGATTCGCGCGGCAGGTAGAGGTTGACGGTGTAGTTGCCGGTGGGCGAGGTGTCCTGCGTGGCGTGGGCGATTTCCGCCGCGCCGCCGGGGCCGAGCTTGAGCTTCTCGCGGCGCACGCTGAGGCCGCGCGCATCGATGATCTCGGCCTCGAGCGGCAGGTCGCGCAGCGACGTGGCCCAGTTGCCCGCCTTGACCATCATCGCGATGTGCATCGTGTCGCCCGGGCGGTAGATGCCGCGGTCGCTGAACACGTACGCGGTCATCTGGTTCGGCACGCCGGCCGCGCGCAGGCCGCCGACGTCGAAGCGCGAGATGTCGAGCGTGCGGTCGCTGCGGTTGAAGGGCAGGAAGCTCAGGTCGCCGTCCTTGCGCACCACCAGCACCACGGGCGCTTTCTCTCGCTGGTAGCCGGCCAGGTTGGGCAGCTTGGCGGCGCCCGTGGCGTCGGTGGATTGCGACGCGACGATCATGCCGTTGCGGCCCCACACCTCGACCAGCGCACCGGCCACCGGCTGCCCGTTGGCGATGCTCTGTACGAACACGTCGCGCGTGCCGTCGAGCGACTTCTTGGCGACGATGCCCAGGTCGGTGACGAGCACCAGGCGCTGGTCCTTCTGGTCTTCGGGATTGCCGCTTTCGGGGTCGCCTTCGCCTTCCGATTGCTGTTCTTCCTGTTGCTCTTCTTCGGGCTGCGCCTGCGTGGCATCGCCTTCGGCTTTCTTCTTGGCCTTGGGGTCGAAGCCCTGCACCTTGAGCAGGAACACGCCGCGGCGGTCGGCCACGTCGCTGCGCAGGTACTGCGCGAAGTCGACGGTCTCGTAGTGCGCCTTGCCGGCGGGGATGCTGAGCGGAATTTCCTTCTGGAAGCGGTCGACGAGGTTGTCCGACTGCAGGCCGCTGTTGAACTGCGGATGCGCGAAGTCGCCGTTGGTCTGCGTGACCAGGTGCTGCAACTGCTGCGGCAGCAGGCGTCCGATTTCCAGGCGGATGCCGGGCAGGTCGCGCACCAGGATCGGCAGCTTGCGTTCACCGGAAAGTGCGAGCAGCGAACCCTGGCTCATGATGGTGAGTTCGGGCGCGAAGGTCTTGAGCAGGCGCACGTCTTGCCGCGCCGCGCCGAGCTGGTAGCCGCCCGGCGTCTTCAGGCCCTTGGCCACGCGCACCAGCAGGTAGCGGCCGCCTTCGGCTTGCGGGAGACGGAAGCTGACCATCTCGGTCACTTCGCGCTCGCTGGCGATGGGCTGCAGGTTGATCTTCTTCGCACGGCGCAGCACGGCGTCGGTGACCTTCGAAGGGTCGGCGGACCAGTCGAACTTCTCTTCCGGGTCACCCTTGGCTTCTTCCGTGGCGGGCAGCAGCCAGGCCTGCACCACGCGCGCCATTTCGCGCTCGTGCACCGGCATCGAGGCGGTGACGTGCATCACATGCTCGGGCTCGCCGTTCTCGCCAGTGACGATGGTGGGGTCGATGCTCGAGATGTCGAGGCTGAAAAGGCCGGGGATGTCGACCGCGCGCGAGAGGTCGCTGCGCTGACCGGGGCCGCCCTTCTGCGCGACCGCGCCGGAGGTGAGGCTGAGCACCACGGGGCGCGTCTTCTCGGGAATGGGCAGCGGCTCGGACTGCAGGGTGGCGGTGAGGCGCAGCTTGTCGTAGCTGACGGTGAACTTCTCGCTCGCGCACTTGCCCACGCTGAAGATCGAGGTGCCGCAGGCCTGGTCATAGGTCAGCACCAGGCGCTTTTCGAACTCTGCCGTGTTGACGGGGTGCGAGAAACGCACCTGGAAGAGGGCACGGCGCACGTTGGCCTGCACCGGGTCTTGGTAGAACTCCGCGCCCGCGATGCGCGCGCTGAACTCGGGCGAGGTGAACTCGTACTTGCGCTGCTCGATCTCGATGTGCGGCGCGAGCGCGTCCTTCGCCAGCTGCACCTTGTAGGGTTGACCGACCGGCCAGTCCTGCGCGGGAAGAAATTCGAGCTTCTTCTGGCTGCTCCACGACCAGCGCCCGGCGATGGCAGGCTCGATGCTGACGCCGGTCGCCTCCTGGCCGATGCGCGCGATCGGCGCGACCGAGGCGGAGAAGTTGATGACGACCGGGTTGGGCCCCTTGTCGTTTTCGATCTGCGTGCGCGGCGGCGCCACGATCTGCGCGGTGGAAACGACGGGCTCGACGCGGTCGGGCGTGAGGCCGTGCCACCACTTCAGCACCTGCGGGCTCGCGAACCAGCCGGCCAGCACCAGCAACGCCAGCAGCACCACCCAGGCCAGCCGTTGCTGCAGCCACTGCAGCCCGAAGAGAAGAAAGGCGCCCACGATGCGCAGCCACCCCGGGGGTCGCCAGGAACCGATGAGTCCGCGTGCCAGCGGACGCAGGAACCCGAGCACGCGGCCCAGTCCGGTGAAGAGCACGTCGCTGAGCGACGCGAGTTTTCGATTGGCAACTTGAAGCATGGACGCTCCCCCGATGTTTTTTGTTGGCGCCTGACAGTCTCTGCCCGGTCTGTGAAGCCATGGCGCTGTGTGTGAAGTCTGCGTGAAAACCGCACAGGGCCCGCGCACCGGCCCGTCTCGAACGTCAGAACGAAAGTGCGGGCTTGTTCACCATCAACCAGAACACGACGGCCATGGCCACGAAGGCCGGGTAGCCGAGCAGTTCCCAGTAGCGCTGGTAGCGCAGATACAGCGACGGCAGCGCGGTGCTCTCGCGATGCGCCTGCGCCGCCAGGGCCGCCATGCGGATCTGCAGCCACACCACTGGCAGCCAGCACGCCCCCGCGAACGCGAACAGCCCCAGCGAGAGTGCGAGCCACGGCGTCGACAGCGGCCAGCCCGCCAGGTGCGCCAACGCGAAGCCGGTGACCGGTTGCAGGATCACCGTGGGCGTGGTGAACCACCAGTCGGCGCGCACCACCAGCCGGCTCACCACCGCCTGTGCCGGCACGCTGCCGCTGCGGTTGGCAAAGAACATGTAGAAGGCCGACCCCAGCCCCGTGCCGACCATCAGCACGCTGGAGACGATGTGCAGCCACTTGAGGACGAGGTAGGTGTTCATGGCGTGGCGCGTCGGTACAGATGCCAGAGCAGCGCGGCGATGGGCAGGTTCTTGAGCAGCGGGCCGAGCGGGTGCAGCCACAGGCTTGGCTGCAGCACGGTCGCCACGAGCGTCATGGCGAGCATCAGGGCGAAGGCGGCCAGGTAGACGGTGCGGCCGGGTCGCAGCCACAGCGCCAGGCCGATCGCAAGATCGGCCGCCGCGCCGCCGACGATCAGCGCCTGCACCAGCCACGGCGGCGAGGCGATGCCCGCATCGGCCAGCACGCGGCGGCTCTGGCCGTCGAGCTCGACGATGCTGGCGACGGCGGTGAAGAGCCAGACGGCGACGAGGCTCAGGCGCAGCAGGCGGTCGTCGCCGTCGGCAGCAGGGGGCGTCATGGCGCGGACGCCCCTTCGTCGATCACATCCGTCACCATGCCCCAGCGCGCGAACTCGGGGTCGAACTCGGGCAGCGCGAGCAGGCCGGCGCAGGCGTGCGCGCCCACCGGCAACGCCTCGCCGTGCGCGAGCCGGCGGGCCAGCAGGATGGCGGCCATGCAGGGAATCTCGGGGCCGTGGTTGTCGTCCGCCGCGATGTGCCAGGCGCGGCGCGCGATGGCGCCGTGCGCATCGGTGCCTTCGACGCGCACCACCATGCCGCCCAGCGCGGTGCCGAACGCATCGAACACGCCGCCCGTCGCGTGCAGCAGCGGCGCCAGCTTCTGCGGTGCGCGCAGCAGGCCTGCGCGGCGCAGGAAGGCCAGGAAGGCGAAGGCGTGCTGGGTCAGGCCGACTTCGAGTGCGGCGCGGAACATGACCGACTGCACGCCGGCGTAGCGCGCCGGAAAGAGTTCGAGATCGGGGATGTCGCACAAGGCGCCGCGGCGCGGCTTCATGCGCGCGAACTGCACCTTCGCGGGATGGGCCCAGCCGGGCTGCTCGGTCCACCGTCCGCCCTGCCAGACGCGGATCGGCGCGCCGCAATAGGCGAGCACGCCCGCGAGCGTGGCTTCGCCGCGCGGTGCGCCTTGTGCCGGCGCGATGCAGATGTCGATGCTGCGGATGCCTTGCCAGCCGTTGGTGAGGTGATCGACCACCGCCGACGACAGCGCCGGCACGGTGCTGGCGCCGGCCACGGCGGTGCGGCCCGCGCGGCGGAAGGCCGCGTCCATCGCGGCGGGAAAGTCGCAGACGAAGCGCCGGCCGTCGGCCAGGTCGATGTAGTGCGCGCCGGCGGCTGCCACGGCCTGCGGCACGCGGTAGTCCTGGCCCTGGAACGGGCCGGCGGTGTGGATGACGAGGTCCACGCCCAGAAAACCCAGCCCCTGCGCGAGGTCGGGCGACTGCGCATCGACGCGCACACCGCGTGCACTGCCGCCCAGCGACTGCGCGAAGGCCGTGGCCCGTTCGAGGTCGCGCCCGCCGACGTACAGCTCGATGCCCGCGTCCTGCGCCAGTGCGCGGCTGATGCGCGCACCGAAGTTGCCATAGCCGCCGAGCACCAGCGTCTTCATGCGAGGTTCGCTCCGGCGATGTGGCCGCGCGTGAAGGCTTCCTCGAAGATCGAATAGCCCGACCAGTCCGCGTGCGCGAACGACAGCCGGCCCGCGGCCACGCGGTCGCCGTGCGCGCCGATCTGCGCGAGCAGCCCGGGTCGCGGGATCGACATGGCGTGTCCGTAGCGCGTGATTTCGACGCGCGTGGCGAGCGCGGGCAGGTCAGGGTGCGGCACCGAGAGCTCGGCCAGCAGCTCGTCGCGCCATGCGGTCCACGGGCGCTCGAGCAGCAGTTGGCGGCCGTCGCCGGTGTCGTAGCTGCTCGGGCCCAGCGGGCGGTACCAGCTGAGCACGGTGCCGCGCGGCGTGGGGTCGAGCGTCTGGTGGCGCGCATCGACATACCCGAGGCCGCGCGTGCCGTAGATCACGTTGTCCCAGCTCGGCGCGGCGCCGACGCGGTCGGCCAGCGGGCCGCGCAGGTGCACGTTGGCGACCAGCCAGGGGGCGTAGCGCACGTGCGCGGCGGCGCTGGTCAGCAGCGACGGCGGGTTCTCGACCACGCGCGCGGCGATGAAGACGGGCAGCGCGACGATGCAGCGCTCGGCCTGCCAGCGCACCCTCGATTTCGAGGCGGCATCCCACGCGTCGACCTCGACGCCCGCGCGCCCTTCGGCGATGCGCGTGACGACCTGGCCGGTGTGCAGGCGCCCGCCCAGCGGCGCGGCCAGCTGCTTGGTGAGCCAGCCGTTGCCTTCAGGCCAGGTGAGCACGCCGTCGCGATCGGGGTTGCTGTCATTGACGCTGCCGCTCGCGTCGCCGGGCGCATGAAAGCCGTGCCGGCTCGCGAAGTAGTGGATGCCGGCCCAGGCCGACACCTGCGCGATGCCGGCGCCGTAGTCGTCGCGGCAGCAGTAGTCGAGGTACCAGCGCAGGTGGGCGTCGTCGAAGCCTTCGCGGTCGAGCCAGCCCGCGAAGGGCACGGCGTCGAGCGCGAGCAGTTCGGGCGTGACGGCGAAGCGCAGCGTGGGAATGGCGAAGTGGGCGGCGTGCTGCAGCGCGTCGATGCGCTGCGCGAAGCGGCGGTACTGCGCCTGCGTGCCGGCGCCCACGTCGTGCACGGGCAGCAACCCGTCCTGCCATTCGCCACGGAAGAACAGGCGCTCCTGCGGGCTGTGGCAGAGGTGGCGCTCGTCGTAGGTCCAGCGGCCCGCCACCCGACGGCGCAGGCCGAGTTCTTCGAGCAGGTCCTGCACCTCGTGCGCGTCGTCGCCGGGCGTGGGCAGGTAGTGCGCGCCGAGCGGGCAGGCGATGCCGCCGACCGAGCCGCCGCGCGCGTTGCCGCCGGCGGTGTCTTCGAGTTCGAGCAGCGCGAAGTCGTCGATGCCCACGAGGCGCAGCGCACGCGCCGCCGCCAGGCCGGCAACGCCACCACCCGCGATGACGACGCGGGTGCGTTTGACGGTGGCCGGGGCCTGCGACTTGAGCGTGCCGTCGCGCATCGCGTGGCCGCGCGCGACATCGATGCCGGTGAAGCCACCTTCGATGACCGGCGGTGGCGCCTCGCAGCCGGCCAGCGCCAGGGCGCCTGCACCGGCAGCGACGCCAAGAAAGCCACGGCGCCTCATGGCACACGGTTCCTTCGTGGAACACCGCGGAACCGGCTTTGCCGGGCCGCAGGTGTTGCCCCCGGCAGGGGGTTGGCGAAGCGACACGAAGTGCGCGCAGCCTGGGGGCGAGCCATATCAGTGAGCCATGACCTTGCCCCACTCCTGTTCGTAGGTGGTGACGAGGGTCTGGTTCGACAGGCGGTTCACTTCGGTCGGCACGCGTGCCATGTCGAGCGGAAAGTCGAACATCAGGGGCAGCGTTGCCGGCGTGAGAAAGCGCATGCCGCCCGGCAGCGCGTCGGGCTGCCGGTAGGGCCGGTGGCTGGCGATGATGTAGCCCCATTCGCCGAAGCTGGGCACGTGCGCGTGGTACGGCGTGGCCTTCAGGCCGACCGACTCGATGGTGCTCGCCACGGTCCAGTAGCTCTTGCGCGCCACCAGCGGCGAGGTGGTCTGGATCACGGCGTAGCCGCTGGCCGACAGGCGCCGGTCGAGCAGCGCGTAGAAGCTGTTGGTGTAGAGCTTGCCGATGGCGAAGTTGGTGGGGTCCGGGAAGTCGACCACGATGACGTCGAAGGTGTCGCCCTCCTGCTGCAGCCACTGGAACGCGTCGGTGTTGACCACCTTCACCTTCGGCGACGACAGCGCGTGCCCGTTGAGCGCGGCCAGCGTCTCGTGCGTGGTGAAGAGCTGCGTCATGTTCGGGTCGAGCTCCACCAGCGTGACCGACTCGACCGAGGGGTACTTGAGGATCTCGCGCACCGCCATGCCGTCGCCGCCGCCGAGCACGGCGACTTTCTTGGGCGCGCCATGCGCGGCCATCGCGGGGTGCACCAGCGCCTCGTGGTAGCGGTATTCGTCGCGCTCGGCGAACTGCAGGTTGCCGTTGAGGAACAGCCGGTGGCCCAGCGCGCCGCGCGTGACCACGATGCGCTGATAGGGCGAGCTGGCGCTGAAGACGATGCGGTCCTGGTAGAACTTGTCTTCCGCCAGCGTGGTGATGTGGTCGGCGCCCCAGAAGGCGCCGATGAGCGCGGCCAGCGTGAGAAAGCAGGCCACCGCATGCGCGCCGGCGCGGCGCAGTTCATGGCGGAACAGCCACAGCGCCCACACGGCCACCGCGGCGTTCATCACGCCGAACAGCAGGCCGGTGCGGATCATGCCCAGCTGCGGCACGAGGATCAGCGGGAACGCGACCGACACGGCGAGCGCGCCCAGGTAGTCGAAGGTCAGCACCTGCGACACGAGGTCCTTGAGCACGATGTTGCGCTTGAGGATGCGCATCACCAGCGGAATCTCGAGCCCCACCAGCGTGCCCACCACCACCACGAGGCCGTACAGCAGCAGCCGGAACGCGCCCGGCACGTAGGCGTTGGCCAGGAACAGGATCGCCGGCAGCGCGCCGCCGATCAGCGCCACGAGCAGTTCGATGCGAAGGAAGTGCGCCGGCAGCTGCCGGTCGAAATAGCGCGAGAGCCACGAGCCGACGCCCATGGCGAACAGGTAGGTGCCGATGATGGTGCTGAACTGCAGCACCGAGTCGCCGAGCAGGTAGGAGCTCAGCGCGGCCGCGCTCAGTTCGTAGACGAGGCCGCAGGCCGCGACGACGAACACGCTGGCGAGCAGCGCGATCTCCACGGGTTGCGGCCCCCGCGCATCCGGGGTGCGCGCGGGCAGGGCCGCGTCGCTCAATGGATGGCTGCGGCCACGATGACGCTGATGCCGAGGCACATGGCGGCCACGACGAGCGCCAGCGCCCTGTTCTGCTTCTCGACGATCTCGCCCCACAGGTCATAGGGGGTGATCTTGTCGATGATCAGAAAGCAGATCCAGAAGACCACCACGCCGATCAGCGCATACACGAGCGATCCGAGGACCACGCCCGGTTTCAGCCATTCAATTCCCATGGGGACCTCCAGTCGTAGCAATAAAGAGAGAAACAAGAGAGCGCCTGCGCGCGATCTTCGTCATTTGTGGCCGCCGCCGCTCGAGTAGCCGCCGTACGAACCGCCCGAGCTGCGGTACCCGCTCGAGGAGCCGCCGCTGCAGTTGCTCATCATGATCAGCACGAAGAGGATGACCACGATGACGAGGATGATCGTGCCGCAACCCATGCCCGACGCGGCGCTCACGGGCAGCGCGTCGCCGCGCGAGAACAGGTCTTTCTTGGCGTCGAGCTTGAAGGCCGTGGCCACGGCGCCGCTGTCGATCTTGCTGCCCGAGGACCAGGTCAGCTCGTTGGCCGAGCGCTCCATCGAGAGCAGCGCGCCGCCGCTGGCGAAGTCGCGGTTGAAGGTCTTCTGCCCGCGCTCGACCTGCCAGTAGAACTCGCCGGCCACGTAGGTGGTCTCGGCGTTGTAGGCGTACTGCTGCTGGTAGCGCTTGTTGAGGTAGGTGGCGGTGGTGCCGTTCTCGGCCATCACGGGCGCGCCGGTGGTCGGCTTGACCATGCTCCAGCCGTCTTCGGCATCGACCAGGAAGCTGAAGCCGCGCTTCTTGTTGTACAGCAGGTACTCGTCCCAGCCGAACTGCTCGTCGTCGCCGGGCTCCTGGCCCATGCGGTGCTGGAAACCCACCACCTGCCACTGCGCGCCCTGCAGCTGGCCCACGCTGCCCAGCGCGATGAGCGGGCGCACCGGCTCGTTCTGCTCGGCGTGCTTGAGTTCGCCGCCGATGCCTTGCGACAGGTCGATGATGCTGTTGCACGAACCGCAGGTGATGCTCTTGCTGTCGGCCAGGTTGACCGTGACGGGCGAACCGCAATTCGGGCAGTTGAAGCTGCGGCCCTTCTCGTCCTTCGCGGATTCGTCGCGCAGGCCGGTGAGCTGCAGGTCGTCCAGCTGCACCGAGCGGCCGAGGTACGCGGTGGGCGGGGCGGTGCCGTAGTCGATGCTGAGCACCAGCCCCTTGTCGTTGCGCAGCTCGACCATCGCGAACGCTTGGCCGAGCTCGGGCAGGTGCGGCAGTTCGCCCTGCGCGGAGGTCAGCGCCACCTGTTCGTTGGAGGCGACGGTGTAGCTCTGGCCCGCGAAGGCGGTGGTGGCGCCCACGCGCAGGTCGGCCGGCGGCGGCGCGGCGCGCTGCAGGTCGAAGGGCAGCGCAAAGACGTAGGCGCCGTTGTCCTCGCTGAGGACGCCGGTGCGGTCGCCGTCGAGCGCGGCGATCCACTCGGTCCAGCGCCCGCCGGGGTAGGTGTACTGCAGCCGGCCGATCAGCGTGAAGGGCTTGTCCTGGATGCGGCCGGCGGCGAACAGCTGCAGCGGGCTGAAGTCGTCGAACAGCTCGGCCATCTTGCCGGTGCGCGCGAGCGTGTCGCCCTGGCGCACGACGGTGCTCTGGCAATACGGGCAGACCGCGTGCGTCGATTGCGCCGAGCGGAATTCGACCGGCGCGCCGCAGCCGGGGCAGGGCGCGCGGTAGTAGCGTTGGGAGCCGGTTTCCTCAGCCATGGCGCACCGGGTGCGATGGCGCGGCCGGCCACGAATGATTCAAGCCCAAAAGGCCTCTGACACCCGCTGGGCGGGCGTCAGTCGCTATCGAAAACATTGCGACGAATCAGACGAGCTTTTTCAGCAGTTCGGCCTTCTTGGCGTCGAACTCTTCCTGCGTGAGGATGCCCTTGGTCTTGAGTTCGCCGAGCTTCTCGAGCGTGGTCATCACGTCGGCGGCGCTCACCACGGCCACGGCCGGCTGCTGCGTCGTGGCCGCGGCCTGGGCCGCCGCATTGGGACTCAGGCCCTGCGCGAGGTTCTGCGCCAGCACCTGGCCGAGCGCCACGCCGGCGCCCAGGCCCATCGCGTCGCCCGCGATGCCGCCGCCACCGGCCGCCCCTTCGGCGAACTTCGGGATGGCCTGCGCCGTCTGGTACTGCATGAACTTGCCCATGTCGTTGCCGACCATGCCCATGCCGATCTTCTGGTCGAGGATCTTCTGCAGCTCTTCGGGCAGCGAGACGTTCTGGACCGTGATGTTCTCGAGCTTGATGCCGATCTTCTCGAACTCGGGCACCAGCTGGGTCGCCAGCGCGGTCGCGAACTGGATCTGGTTGGCCGCCAGGTCCAGGAAGGGCAGGCCGCTGGAGGCGATGGCGTTGCTGATGTTCTGCAGCACCAGGCCGCGCAGCTGGCCGTCGAGGTCGGCCACGGAATAGATGTCGCGCGTGCCGGAGATTTCGGTGTGGAACAGCTTCGGGTCGCCGATGCGGAAGCTGTAGTTGCCGAAGGCGCGCAGGCGCACGGCGCCGAAGTCCTTGTCGCGGATCGTGATCGGCTGGGGCGTGCCCCACTTCTGGTCGACCTGCTGGCGGGTGCTGAAGAAATAGACGTCGCTCTTGAAGGGGGATTCGAAGAGCTTGTCCCAGTTCTTCAGGTACGTGAGCACGGGCAGGGTCTGCGTCGTGAGCTTGTACATGCCGGGGCCGAACACGTCGGCCACCTGGCCTTCGTTGACGAACACCGCCATCTGCGACTCGCGCACGGTGAGCGAGGCGCCGTTCTGGATTTCCATCTCGGCCATCGGGAAACGCCAGGCCAGCGTGCCATCGCCGGACTCGGTCCACTGGATGATGTCGATGAACTGTTTCTTGATGAAATCCATCAGGGCCATGGTCGTTCCTCTCGAGATGTTGTCGGTTTGTGTCCCAGCCACACATATTGCCACAGGGCTTTGACGGCGCCCCGTGCTTTTGGTCATGCCTGCCACCGGCCATGCGGCGTAGGGCGGTATGGACCGAGGTCTACAATCGGCGCCCCCAGAAGAAGCGCCACCAGGAGCAACGGCACATGTCCGATTCGACCGCATCGTCCCCTTCGACCCCCACCCCGGAAGACAAGCGCGCCCTGTTGCGCCGTGCCGCCCTCGAGTACCACGAGTTTCCCGTCCCCGGCAAGATCGCCATCGCGGCGACCAAGCAGATGGTCAACCAGCGCGACCTGTCGCTGGCCTACTCGCCCGGCGTGGCCGCGCCCTGCGAGGAAATCGTCAAGGACCCGGCCAACGCCTTCAAGTACACCTCGCGCGGCAACCTCGTGGGTGTCATTTCCAACGGCACCGCCGTGCTGGGCCTGGGCGACATCGGCCCGCTGGCCTCCAAGCCGGTGATGGAAGGCAAGGGCGTTCTCTTCAAGAAATTCGCCGGCGTCGACGTGTTCGACATCGAGATCGACGAGAAGGACCCGGTCAAGCTGGTCGAGATCATCGCCTCGCTGGAGCCCACCTTCGGCGCCATCAACCTGGAAGACATCAAGGCCCCGGACTGCTTCTACGTCGAGCGCGAGCTGCGCAAGCGCATGAAGATCCCGGTGTTCCACGACGACCAGCACGGCACGGCCATCACCGTGGCGGCCGCCATGCTCAACGGCCTGAAGGTGGCCGGCAAGAACATCGCCGAAGTGAAGCTGGTCACCTCGGGCGCGGGCGCCGCGGCGCTGGCCTGCCTGAACCTGCTGCTCAAGGTGGGCCTGAAGCGCGAAAACGTGTTCGTCACCGATCTGGCCGGCGTGGTCTACGAAGGCCGCGAAGAGCTGATGGACGACGACAAGCGCCAGTACATGCAGAAGACCGACATGCGCAAGCTGTCGGAAGTGATCGCCGGTGCGGACGTGTTCCTCGGCCTGTCGGCCGGCGGCGTGCTCAAGCCCGAAATGGTCGCCAAGATGGCGCCCAAGCCGGTGATCTTCGCGCTGGCCAACCCGAACCCCGAGATCGCGCCCGAAGACGCCCATGCGGTGCGCAACGACGTGATCATGGCCACGGGCCGCACCGATTACCCGAACCAGGTCAACAACGTCCTGTGCTTCCCGTACATCTTCCGCGGCGCGCTCGACTCGGGCGCCACCACCATCACCGACGAGATGGAGATTGCCGCGGTGCACGCCATCGCCGAGCTGGCCCAGGCCGAGCAGAGCGAGCGCGTGGCCGCCGCCTACGCCGGTGAAAAGCTGAGCTTCGGCCCCGAATACCTGATTCCGAAGCCCTTCGACCCGCGCCTGATGATGAAGATCGCGCCGGCCGTGGCCAAGGCGGCCGAGGAAAGCGGCGTGGCGCTGCGCCCGATCAAGGACCTGGACGCCTACCGCGACAAGCTGCAGAGCTTCGTCTACGCCTCGGGCACCACCATGAAGCCGATCTTCGACGCCGCCAAGCGCGCACCGAAGAAGCGCGTGGCGTACTGCGAAGGCGAGGAAGAACGCGTGCTGCGCGCCGCGCAGATCGTGGTGGACGAAGGCCTGGCGCGCCCGACGCTCATCGGCCGCCCGGCCATCATCGCCCAGCGCATCGAGAAATTCGGCCTGCGCCTGAAGGAAGAGCTCGACTACGACGTCGTCAACGTCGAGCAGGACCACCGCTACCGCGACTTCTGGCAGACCTACCACCGCATGACCGAGCGCAAGGGCCAGACGGTGCAGACCGCCAAGATCGAGATGCGCCGCCGCCTCACGCTGATCGGCGCCATGCTGCTGCACAAGGGCGAGGTCGACGGCATGATCTGCGGCACCTGGGGCACCACGCTGATCCACCTGCACTACATCGACCAGGTGATCGGCAAGCGCCCCGGCGGCTGCGCCAGCACCCCGCAGGACGTGCCGGTGTACGCCTGCATGAACGGCCTGCTGCTGCCCGACCGCCAGGTGTTCCTGGTCGACACGCACGTCAACTACGACCCGACGCCCGAGGAACTGGCCGAGATCACGACCATGGCGGCCGAGGAAATGATGCGCTTCGGCCTCAAGCCGAAGGCTGCGCTGCTGTCGCACTCCAACTTCGGCACCAGCAACGAGCCCAGCGCCGTCAAGATGCGCAAGACGCTCGACCTGCTGCGCGTGCAGGCGCCCTGGCTCGAGGTCGACGGCGAAATGCACGGCGACGTGGCCCTGGACAGCAAGCAGCGCGCGGTCGTCATGCCGCACAGCGCGCTCGCGGGCGACGCCAACCTGCTGGTGTTCCCCAACATCGACGCTGCCAACATTTCTTACAACCTGCTCAAGACCGCAGCCGGCGGCAACATCGCCATCGGCCCGGTTCTGCTCGGCGCGGCCAAACCTGTGCACATTCTCACGGCGAGCGCGACTGTTCGCCGCATCGTGAACATGACGGCCTTGACAGTGGCCGACGCAAACGCCGAGAGATAGGCCATTTGGCGAGAGTGGACGCCAACTTAAGGCGTCGCTTTCTGCCCCCGCGACTGCTCAAACTTTGGGCAGTCGCTTGCTATTTTCGCCAGCGTGGTGCACACTCGCGGGCTTGAATTTGCGGGTTAACCCCGAGGTTGAGCGCAATTCAAACCCCCCGCTCTTTTCTTGTGGTGCCCCATGGCGGCTTACGCCTCGATCACGTCCTCTGTCACTAAGTTTGCGCTCACCAGCTTGATGCTGGTGGCTCTGACGACGGGGGCCGAGGCCCGCGGATGGTTCGGCGCCGACAAAACGTCCTCCGAGGCATCGATTGCCCTGACCGATCTGCCGGTCCAGGGCCAGCGAACCTACCAGGCCATCCTTGACGGTGGCCCCTTCCGGTACGACAAAGACGGCACGGTATTCGGCAATCGCGAACGCATCCTGCCAGCGGCACGCCGCGGGCATTACCGCGAGTACACGGTGCCAACGCCCGGCGCGCGCAACCGCGGTGCCCGGCGGATCGTTTGCGGTGGCGAGCAGCGCACGGCGCCCGAAGCCTGCTGGTACACGGCGGACCACTATGCGAGTTTCAGACGGATTGCGCCATGAGCGATGACAACGACCTGAGCGGCGCCCCGAAGCGCCCCGACGAGATGATGATGACTATGGAAAGACCAGCGGATATGACCTTATCCCTTCGAGCCGTACGCCCGAACATCGTGCAATCGATCCGCGCGTTCCGCGTGAACGACCTGCAGGATGCCGCCAACGCGGCCGGCCAGCACTTCCTGTACGCCAACCTGGGCAACGCCCAGACCAAGCAGGACGTGCTCGACCTGATTGCCCAGCAGTTCACCTTCCCGGCGCACTTCGGCAAGAACTTCGACGCGCTGTACGACTGCATGACCGACCCGTTGCATAAATCGGGCCCGCAGCCTGGTTTCGTCATCGTGCTCGAACAGATCCCGGCCAACGCCAAGTTCGACAAGGAAGCGCGCGAGCAACTGCTCGACATCTTCCGCGACGCTTCGGACTACTGGGGCGATCGCAAGGTCCCGTTCCGCTGCTTCTATTCTTTTCTGTAGCCCGTTCTGCATCCACCAGCCAAGCAGAACGGGCGAACGAGGCTCAGCCGACCGCTGAAACCCTCGATGGCATCGAAGTCAACACCACCGCCACGGCAGCCGCTGCGGCCACGCCCGCCGCCAGCACCGAGCCGGCCGGCGAGAAAATGCCGACCGACAAGCTCGTCGACGTGTCGCCCCTGGCGCTGCGCATGAGCAGCCCCTTCAACGCGGGGTACTGGCTGGCAGCTGCGTAACTGCAACCGCTCGCCGCCACAAAAAAGCCCGTCATCGACGGGCTTTTTTCATGGGGGAACGGCCTGCGCCAGTGCAACGTATTCGGCCACCGGCACCTCTTCGGCGCGGCGCTGGATGTCGAACTCGCCGGCGAAGCCATGCTCCCCCAGCCATTTGCCCAGCGTGTGCCGCAGGATCTTGCGGCGCTGGCTGAAGGCCACCTGCACGATCTCGCCGAGCCGCGCCGCATCGACCGCCGGCGGCTGCGCGAGCGGCACCATGCGCACCACGGCGCTGTCGACGCGCGGGGGCGGGTCGAAGCTCTCGGGCGGCACGAACAGCACGTTCTCCATGTCGTAGCGCCACTGCAGCATCACGCTCAGGCGGCTGTAGTCCGAGGTGGCGGGCCGGGCCACCATGCGGTCGATCACTTCCTTTTGCAGCATGAAGTGCTGGTCGGCGATCAGGTGGGCATAGCCCAACAGGTGGAACAGGATCGGCGTGGAGATGTTGTAGGGCAGGTTGCCCACCACGCGCAGCGGTTTCGGTTCGGCCTTGGCCGCGAGCTCGGCGAAGTCGACCTTGAGCACGTCCGACTCGATGACGTCCAACTGCGGATGCTCTCGCAGCCGCTTGGCCAGGTCGCGGTCGAGCTCGATGACCGTCAGGCGGCCGAGCCGCTCGACCAGCGGCTGCGTGAGCGCCGCCAGCCCCGGCCCGATCTCGACCATCGCGTCGCCGGGCTGCGGCGCGATCGCCTGCACGATCCCGTCGATAATCCCGCCGTCGGACAGGAAGTGCTGTCCGAACCGCTTTCTTGCAATGTGCTGTGCCATCGCGGCCTAAGACGCTGCCGCGGCCATCAGGACTGCGGCGTCTCGCGGTATTCGACGTAGGCGCGCGCGCGCACTTCCTGCACCCAGGTGGCGAAGGCTTCTTCGACGCGCTGTTCGCGCAGCGCGGCACGTGCGGCTTCGCGCTGCTCCGACTGGCTCAGCTTGGCTTCGCGGCGGCCGACCACCTGGATCAGGTGGACGCCGAAGCGCGACACCACGGGGTCGCTGATCTGGCCCGGCGTGAGCCGGTCCATGGCTTCCTCGAACTCGGGCACGAACTGGCCGGGGCGCGACCAGCCGAGGTCGCCGCCTTCCTTGGCGCTCGCATCCTGCGAGTTGTCGCGCGCCAAGCCGGCGAAGTCGGCGGTGCCGGCCTGCACGCGGCGCTTGAATTCCTGCAGCTGTGCCACCGCCTGCGCGGTCGTGCGCTTGGGGTCGTTCAGCAGCAGGATGTGGCGCACCTGGGTCTGGGTGATGGACGCATCCGACGAACCCACCTGCGCCTTGGTCAGCACCTTGAGCACGTGGAAGCCGGCGCCCGAGCGCACGGGCCCGGCGATGCCGTTCACCGCGGTCGATTGCGTGGCCTCGACGAACACGGGCGGGTAGCGGTCGGCGCTGCGCAGGCCGAGCGCGCCGCCATTGGCACGGTCGGGCGAGTCGGAGTTTTCGCGCACCAGCTTGGCAAAGTCTTCGCCGCTGCGCGCGCGCTGCGCAAGGTCGGTGGCCTTCTTCTGCGCGGTCGCAACCTGCGCCTCGGTGGCGTTCTCGGGCACGGCCACCAGCAGCTGGGCGATGTTGAGGTTGAGCAGGGCGTTGTTCTTGACGGCGCTTTCGCGCTGGTCGCGCAGGTACTCGTCGGCCTCGATGTCGCTGATCTTGACCTTGGACTCGACCTCGCGGTCGCGCAGGCGCGTGAGCAGCAGCTGGTCGCGCAGGTCGTTGCGGAATTCGCGCGGCGAGATGCCTTCGGCCGCCACGCGGCTGCGCAGCTCGGTGAGGCTGATCTCGTTCTGGCGCGCCACGGTCTGCTCGGCCTGGTCGATCGCCACGTCATCGACCTTGATGCCGTTTTCCTTCGCCAGCTGCAGCTGCGCGCGCTCGGTGATCAGGCGCTCCAGCACGAGGCGCGTGAGTTCGGCGCGCGGCACGCGCTCGGCGTCCGGGTTCTCGCGGATCAGGCGCGTGACACGCGACTGCACCTCGGTGTTGGTGATCGGCTCGGAGTTGACCAGCGCCACGATGTACTCGGCCGCGCGCTGCACCGGCGCCGCCGCGGGGCCGGCAGGGCGCGCCGCCGGCGGCACGATCCGGGGACCGGCACGCATGATGTCCGTGATGCCGCTGCCGGAACGAAAGCCCTGTGCGCCAGCCGTTGCGGCGATGGCCGCAAGGCAACCCAGGGTGATGAGGGAACGGATGTGTTTCATGGCGTGAACGGTCGTCGTTTCAGTCGTAATTGGTGAAGCGGCTCGGCGCTTCGGTCGGTTGACGCAGCGGCTGGTAGCGCTGGATGTTCTGTCGCAGCGCCTGCATCGGGCTCGAGCCGATGCTGGAGAAACCGACGAATTCGAGCTGGAACATGATGCGGGTGTTGGCCGTCACCTGGCCGGTGGTGATGCGCTGCAGCACCACGCGGCTGATCCAGCAGCAGCCGTCGTACTCGACCCCGAGCACGCCGTCCGTGAGCTTCTTGTCCTGCAGGCTGTAGTTCAGGCGGCCCACGGCGTACCAGCGGCCACCGCCTTCGCCCTTGCCCGGCCCGAGGTCCTTGCCCTTGTCGCCCCACAGGTCGTTGAGCGGCCATTGCCAGCCGAAGTCGATCGACTTGTTGCCGTCGGTGGCCGTGGGCGTGCTCGGCGCCTGGTAGCGGAAGGCGGCGCTGAGGTTGCGGTACGGGCCCGGGTTGTAGCGCGCGCTGATCGCGCTGCGCGTGGAACGGCGCGAATCGGGGTTGTACTGGAGCAGCGTGTCCAGGCTCCACTTGGGCGTCCAGTTGATCTGGGCGCCCAGCAGCAGGTCGCTGGTGCGGTCGGTGACCGGCGCGACGCCCGGCAGCGTGACCTTCTGGTCGGCGAAACGGAAGCGCTGCGCGATGCCGAAGCGCACGGCTTCCACGCCGGTGCCCGGGTCGATCAGGCGGGACGTGACGCCCAGCGTGAGCGCGTTGGTGTCCGAGATGCGGTCCGCGCCCGAGAAAGCGTTCTCGGTGTAGATGGTCGCAAAGCTGAAGTCGTTGGCGGCCGAATCGTAGTTCGGCAGCATGCTCTGGTTGCGGTACGGCGTGTACACGTAGTACGCGCGCGGCTCCAGCGTCTGGCGGAAGGCACGGCCGAAGTAGCTGGCGTCGCGCTCGAAGACCAGGCCGCTGTCCAGGCTGAAGGTCGGCACGACGCGGTTCGACGAGGTCGGGAAGAAGTACAGCTGGCTCGGGTTGTACGGCATCCCGTTCACGTAGTCGATGCCATTGACCGACACCTTCGGAATGGACGACTGCGGCAGGTAGTAGTTGTACGAGGTCGCGTGCAGCTGCAGCTTGGGGATGACGAAGGAGCTCGGCGTGAGGAACGGCCGGCTGATCGCCGCCTGCGCGAACACGCGGTCGCCGTCGGGCTGCGACTGCTGGAGCAGATCGAAGCCAGGCTGGCCGGCCAGGATGCTGTTGACGCGAAAGCGCGAGTAGTCGGTGTTCAGCGAAACGTCGAAGCCGTGCCAGTCGTACTTGGCGTAGTTGGCCGTGATCTGCGGCATGCGGTCGTACGAGGGCACGACCGGCGACAGGTTGTACTGCAGCGTCTGGTAGCGCAGGGCACGTACGGCGCCGCTCCAGTCGCCCTTGGTCCAACTCACCGCACCCTCATTCGGCAGCTGGCGCTGCGCAAGCGTCGGCGTGCGCGTGAAGTCGCGCCAGTAGTCGTTGTCGCTGACACGGTTGATCGTGAGGCTGGCCGACAGCGAGTCCAGGCCCAGCGCCTTGGCGTCGAAGTCGTGGCGATGGTTGAGCCACAGGCCCCAGCGCTTGCTGCTGTCGGGCGGCTTGCCGAAGTTCAGGTCCTTGAGCGCGATCTCGCCGTTGTTCAGCTTCTGCAGCTGCTCGGCGCGCGCCTCGTTGTAGCGCTGGCCCACGAGGCGGTCGCTGCCCATCAGGTCCAGACGGATGCTGCCGCTGTAGTCCTTCTCGAGATAGCGGAACTCACTGGCCAGGTTGAGCCCGCGCTTGCTCATCAGCGTGGGCGTGAAGGTGGCGTCGCGGTTGGGCGCGATGTTCCAGTAGTAGGGCTGCGCGACCTCGAAGCCGTTGGTGTTGTCCAGCCCGATGGTGGGCGGCAGCAGGCCGCTCTTGCGCTCGTTCGACAGCGGGAAGGTCACGCGCGGGATCGGCGGCGTCGTGATGCCCATGAAGCTCATGCGCGCATCGATGGCCACGCCCTCGTTTTCCTCGGTGTCGGTGGTCAGCGTGGCGGCGGTCAGCAGCCAGGCCGGCATCCAGCCGGGGAAGTCTTCGCGGCGGCAGGTGGTGTAGCTGGCGCGCCGCGCGATCGAGACGTTGGAGTCGACGAAGTCGATGCGCTCGGCCTCCCCGTGGCCGCCGGTCGCGAGGAAGCGGTAGCGCACGTTGTTGAAGAAGCCCTCGAAGGTCTCGAGCTTGAGTTCCAGCTCGGGGCCCTCGTACACATTGCCGGCCTGGTTGACCCGCACGTTGCCGGTGGCCTTGGCGCGGTCGTCGGGCTGGTAGTACTCGAGGCGGTCGGCCGTGATGGCAACCGGGCCGCGGCGCAGCGTGGCGTTGCCCTCGACCACGGTCTCGAGGTCGGGGCGGCCGGAAATGCGGTCGCCGGTGACGAGGCTGGGCAGCTGGCTGCGTTGCACGGGCGTCAGCGTCTCGGTGAGCAGCGGCGTGCGCTTCAGCGTGAGCGGTCCCTCAAGCACACCGGCTTGCTGGGCAAAGGCGCCATGCGCGTGCAGCAGCGCCAGCGACAGCACGGCCAGTGGCAGCGGCGGGCTCGAACGTCGCAAGGCAGCGCGTGGGGTCGTAGGCATCGATTCGGAACGAAAAATCGTCGGGACGGCGCGGCAAGCCGGCGGGTTGCGGGGTCCGGCAGCCACCCCGCCCGGTCGGATCGACCTCGAGCAGGGGTGCCGCGCCAGGCGGATTTGTAGAATTGATTATCCATGACAGCACCTTCGACCCCGGCGTCCACGACCCCACACCCCGCCCAGGCCATTCTCTGGACAGATCCGCAGCGGGCCGAAGCGTTCCGGGGCTGGCTGGCCGGCATTGCCGACACCCGGCAACTGCGCCCGGACACCGTCCGGCTGGCGTCGGCCGACGCGAGCTTTCGCCGCTACTTCCGCCTCGACACCACCGACGGCGGCACGCGCATCGTGATGGATGCGCCCCCCGACAAGGAAAACAGCGCCCCCTTCGTGCAGGTGGCACAGCTGATGACCGAGGCCGGCGTGACGGCGCCACAGGTGCTCGAATGGGACCGCGACCACGGCTTCCTGCTGCTCGACGACCTGGGCCGCCAGACCATGCTCGACGTGATCGACCCGGCCCGCCCGGACGCCAACCGGCCGCTCTACGACCTGGCCATCGACGCGCTGATCCGCTGGCAGCAGGCCTCCAAGCCCGGCGTGCTGCCGCCCTACGACCGCGCGCTGCTCGAGCGCGAACTGGCGCTCTTTCCCGAGTGGTACATCGGCAAGCACCGCGGCGTGGCCGTGGAAGGCCAGCTGAAGGAGCGCCTGGACCGCGCCTTCGCGCTGATCGTCGAGAACAACCTCGCGTCGCCGAGCGTCTACGTGCACCGCGACTTCATGCCGCGCAACCTGATGGTGGGCGACGACGCCGGCCAGCCGCTGGGCGTGCTCGACTTCCAGGACGCCGTCTACGGCCCGATCACCTACGACATCGCCAGCCTGATGCGCGACGCCTTCCTGAGCTGGGACGAGGAGTTCGTGCTCGACATCACCATCCGCTACTGGACCGCCGCGCGCAAGGCCGGGCTGCCGGTCGACGAGGACTTCGGCGCCTTCTACCGCGCGGTCGAATGGATGGGCCTGCAGCGCCACCTCAAGGTGGCCGGCATCTTCGCGCGCCTCACGCTGCGCGACGGCAAGCCGCGCTACCTGGCCGACACACCTCGCTTCATCGCTTACATCCGCGCCACCGCCAGCCGCTACATCGAATTGAAGCCGCTGCTGCGCGTGATCGACGAGGTCGAGGGCACCACGGCCGTTACCGGCTTCGCCTACGGCCGAGTCTGAAGAGAAACTGAAAAAATCCGAAAAAGAAAATCGCTGTAGCGCCCGCACCACGGGCGCCGTCAGCTCCTGATTTCATCGCATGCCCCGTTTTCACTGCTCCGTGCCGCTGACCGCCGGCGCCAGCCTGGCGCTGCCGCCGGGCGCCGCGCGCCATGTGCAGGTGCTGCGCATGCAGCCCGGCGACACGCTCACCCTGTTCGACGGCGCGGGCGGCGAGTACGCCGCGACGGTCGAGCGCATGGGCCGCAGCGAGGTCGCCGTGACGGTCGGCGACCACACGCCCGTCGAGCGCGAAGCGGCCCGCGCTGTGCACTTGGCGGTCGGCATGCCGGCCAACGAGCGCATGGACTGGCTGGTCGAGAAGGCCACCGAACTCGGCGTGACCAGCATCCAGCCGCTGGCCACGGCGCACGGCGTGCTGCGCCTGTCGGGCGAGCGCGCCGAGAAGAAGCGGGCGCATTGGGAAGCCATCGCCGTCGCGGCCTGCGAGCAATGCGGGCGCAACCGCGTGCCAGTGATCCATCCGGTGCAGTCCTTCGCGGGCTGGCTCGGCAGCGCTGCTGCCGCGGATACGGCAGCGACGCGCTTGGTGCTAAGTCTGGCCGAGGGCACGCGCGCCGTCACCGCCGTGGCCGCAGAGACACCCACCGCGCAACCCGCGCTCGTGCTCAGCGGCCCCGAAGGCGGCCTCAGCGCCACCGAGGAACAGGACGCCATCGCGCGCGGCTTCGCACCGGCCACGCTCGGCGCGCGGGTGCTGCGCGCCGAAACCGCGGCGCTCGCGGCGCTGGTGTCGCTCGTCGGCGCCTGAGCGGTTCGGGGGGTGTTTTCCGCGAGGCGCACACCGGGCGCCTGCGGAACAATGGCCGCTTCGTTTTTTCCTTGTTCAATCCGCCTCCCGGAAGGACCGCTCCCCCCATGCCTCGTTCATCCCGCGCGTTTCGTCTCGCCCCCCTCGTCCTGGCCGCGCTGTGCGCCATGCCCGCCGTTCACGCCCAAAGCCAGGCCGTTGCGCCCACACCGGCGCAGGTCAGCCCCGCGGTCGACCAGGCCTACACCCAGCTCATGGCGTCGCCCGCGATCCGCAAGCTGCTGGAATCGGTCAAGGCCGACCACGAACGCACGGTCGAAGAACTGAAGACGCTGACCGAGATCGAGGCGCCGCCCTTCAAGGAACAGAAGCGCGCCGAAGCCTTCCTGGCGCGCCTGAAAGCGCTCGGCCTGCCCGACGCGAAGATCGACGCCGAGGGCAACGTGGTCGGCCTGCGCAAGGGCACGGGCAACGGCCCCAAGCTGCTGATCTCGGCGCACCTCGATACGGTCTTTCCGGCCGGCACCGACGTGAAGGTGAAGGAGCGCGACGGCAAGCTCTTCGCGCCCGGCATCGGCGACGACACACGCGGCCTGTCGGTGCTGCTGTCGTGGCTCAAGGTGCTCAACGACAACAAGATCCAGACCGTGGGCGACCTGATGATCGTCGCCAACGTCGGCGAGGAAGAGCTGGGCAACCTGCGCGGCATGAAGGCCATCTTCCGTGACCACCTGGACATCGACGGCATGGTCGGCCTGGAGCCCTCGCCCGACGGCCACGTGCTGGTGCTCGGCACCGCGAGCCACCGCTACGAAGTGACGTTCAAGGGCCCGGGCGGCCACAGCTTCGGCGCCTTCGGGCAGGTGCCCAGCGCGATCCACGGCATGGGCCGCGCCATCGCCAAGATCGCCGAAGTGCGTACGCCCAGCTTCCCCAAGACCACCTTCACCGTCGGCACCGTCGGCGGTGGCACCTCGGTGAACACCATCGCGCCCGATGCGCGCATGGCCATCGACATCCGCTCGGACGACATGGCCTCGCTGCTCGAGACCGAGAAGAAGATCCTCGCCACGCTCGACGAGGCCGTGGCAGAAGAGAACAAGCGCTGGAACGTGACCAGCCTGAGCGCGAGCACCAAGCTGATCGGCGACCGCCCGGGCGGCCGCACGCCGCCCGACTCGGTGATCGTCGAGGCCGCCACGCGCGCCAACAGTGCTTTCGGCCACAAGACGCTGCTACGCGGCGGCAGCACGGATGCGAACGTTCCCATTTCGCTGGGCATCCCGGCCATCATCATCGGCGGCGGCGGCAAGTCGGGCGGATTCCACTCGCTGGCCGAGTCGATTGACGTGACAGATGCATGGAAAGGCGCGCAGAATTCGCTCGTCACCGTGCTCGGCCTGGTCGGTGTGCAGGGCGTCAGCCCCGCGCTCCTGCCGAAACGCGCAGCACGCAGCAAGTAATTTGTCACGTTGCCAGTTCGAAAGTGGCCGCGCCACTTTCGGCAAGCGGGTCGCCACATTGGAAAATGTGAGCGTTTCTGTCACACACCAAGGAATGGTCATGGGGTTGCTCGATTCGGTACTCGGTCAGGTGCTAGGAGGCGCTGCACAGCAGCAGCAACCGCAAGGCGGTGGCCTCGGGGGATTGGGAGATCTCGGAAGCCTCGCCGGCGCCCTGGGCGGCCTGCTTGCCAACAACGGCGGGCAGGGCGGCCTCGGCGGCATGGTCTCGAAATTCGAGCAGGCGGGCATGGGCGACGTGATCGGCTCGTGGATCGGCAACGGTGCAAACAAGCCGGTGTCGGGCGATCAGCTGCAGAACGCGCTGGGCGGCGACACGATCGCCGCCATCGCCTCCAAACTCGGCATCAACGCACAAATGCTGCTGCCGATGCTGGCCACCATGCTGCCGGCCCTCATCAACCAGCTCACGCCGCAGGGCAAGGTGCCCGAGCAAGGCCTCGGCAACCAGGACGACCTGCTGGGCTCGCTCAGCGGTCTGCTGCAAGGCAACAAGCCGACCTGACCTGCCACCCGGCGAATTTCATTCTCAGAATTCCGGCGCCCGCGAGGGCGCTTTTTTTTTTGGCCGGCGCCTTGCCTTCGTCGCCCAATCGCGTAGAACCGCGCCCCATGAATCGCAATCTGTGGCTCCTGGCCATCTGCCAGGGCCTGCTCCTGACCAACAACGTCACCTTCATCGCCATCAACGGTCTCGTGGGCCTGGGCATCGCGCCGCTGGGATGGATGGCCACGCTGCCTGTGATGGGTTACGTGGTGGGCGGCGCGCTGAGCACGGGGCTGGTGGCGCGCACGCAGCAGCGCTTCGGCCGTCGCGGTTCGTTCCAGATCGGGCTGGCGGTGGCGGTCGGCTCGGCGCTGCTGTGCGCCTACGCGGCGTCCTCGAAGAACTTCTGGCTGCTGTGCTTCGCCACCGTGGTCGCCGGCTACTACAACGCCAACGCCGGGCTCTACCGTTTCGCGGCAGCCGAGCTGGCACTGCCGGCCTGGCGCGAGAAGGCCGTGTCGATGGTGATGGCCGGCGGCCTGATCGGCGCGGTGGCGGGGCCGAACCTGGCGACCTTCACGCGCGAAGCGCTCTCCGTGCCCTTCGCCGGCGCCTACATCGCGCTGGCGGCGGTGGCGTTGCTCTCGATGGCGGTGATGCATTTCATCGAATTCCCTCCCTCGCCGACCCGCAAGGAAGCCGCCGGCGGCAGGCCGCTGGGCGAGATCATGCGCCAGCCCGTGTTCATCGTGTCGGCCGCCGCAGGCGCGCTGAGCTACGGCGTGATGAACCTGCTGATGGCCGCCACGCCCATCGCGATGCAGATCTGCAGCCTGCCGTTTTCCGACGCGGCGCTGGTGCTCGAATGGCACGTGATCGGCATGTTCGCGCCAGGCTTCTTCACCGGCCACCTGATCCGCCGCTTCGGCGCGCTGCCGGTGATGGGGATGGGGCTGGCGCTCAACCTCGGCTGCATCGTGGTGGCGTTGTCGGGCGTGGACCTGCACCACTTCCTGGTGGCGCTGTTCCTGCTCGGCGTGGGCTGGAATTTCCTGTTCACCGGCAGCACGACGCTGTCGCTCACGGCCTACACGGCCGAGGAGCGCGACCGGGCCCAGGGCGCGCTCAACTTCTGCGTGTTCGCGACGCTGGCGCTGACCTCGTTCGCCTCGGGCGTATTGGTGACCACGCAGGGCTGGCAGCTTTTGAACTACGGCTCGCTGGTGCCGGTGGCCCTGACCGGTGCCGCGCTGCTCTGGCTCGCGCAGACGCAACGCCGGCGCGCGCCGGTGGCCAAGGCCTGAGCCTCAGGCCACGCGCGCGGAGACAGCCGCCGCTGGAAACCGCCGGTCGAGCCAGCGCTGCAGCGTGTCGAAGACGGGCTCCGCATCGAGTTCGTTGAAGAGCTCGTGGTACAGCGCGTCGAAGCACTTCGCCTCGACGTTGCCGCTGGGCGCCGCGGCGGCCGCGAAGGCGCGGCTCGCTGCCGGCCGCACGAGCCGGTCGTCGCCCGCGTAGATCAGCAGCGTGGGCACCGGCCAGCGCGCCGCGTGCTGCTGCACCGTGGCACCTTCGTAGGCGAGAAAACGCGCCAGCCGGCTGCCGATGCGGTCGTGCGTGAGCGGATCGTCGCGGTAGGCCTGCACCACCACCGGGTCGTGCGAGAGGTAGTTGTCGTCGAGCCCGTTGCCCACGCGCAGGTTGGGCGCGATGCGCGGCAGCACCGCCAGCAGCATCTTCTGGAAACCGTTCAGCCCCGGGTCGAGCCCCGGCGACGACAGCACCAGCGCATCGACCGGCCGCACGCCGCGCGCCACCAGGCTCGCGGCGACCAGGCCGCCCAGGCTGTGGCCCAGCAGCACCAGCGGCACGCCGGGGTTCTCGCGGCGCGCGTCGTCGATCACCAGCGCCAGGTCGTCGACCAGACGCAGCTCGCCGGGCAGGCCGCCGCGCGCGCCGGTGGATTCGCCGTGCCCGTGATGGTCGTGCGCCCAGACCGCGAAGCCCCAGGCATGCAGTTGCTTGGCGAGGCCGTGATAGCGCCCCGCATGCTCGCCCAGCCCGTGCACCACGACCACCACGGCGCGGGGCGTGCCCGCGGCGGGCAGCCGCCGCAGCGCCAGCGTCTCACCGTCCGGCGTGGACAGCGACACGCGGTGCGGCAAGGGCAGCGCGTCGCTCAAACGGCCACCGGCTCCGACGCCGCGGCGCGGTGCGCGACGGGCAGGGCGGCGATGACCTCGGCCACGGCGGCCGTCAGCTTCTTGGCGTAGGGCACGTGCAGGAACTCGTTGGGGCCGTGCGCGTTGCTCTTCGGGCCCAGCACGCCGCAGACCATCATCTGCGCCGTCGGGAAGCCGGCGCTCAGCATGTTCATCAGCGGGATCGTGCCGCCCTGGCCGATGTAGCCGCAGGAGGCGCCGAAGTGCGCGCGCGAGGCCTTGTTGAGCGCGTCCTCGAACCACGGCGTGATGGTGGGGGCGTTCCAGCCGGTGGCGCCGCCGCCGCTTTCGAAGGTGACGCGCGCCTGGTAGGGCGCGTTGTCCTCGAGCAGGGCCTTGAGCTTTTGCACCGTCTCGGCTGCATCGACCAGCGGCGGCAGGCGCAGCGAGAGCTTGAAGGCGGTGTAGGGGCGCAGCACGTTGCCCGCATCCTTCAGGGCCGGGAAGCCTTCGGCGCCGGTGACCGACAGCGTGGGCTTCCAGGTGCGGTTGAGCAGCGCCTCGACCGGGTCGGTGGTGGTCGGCAGCGCGAACATGGTCGAGCCGCCGCAGTCGTAGTGCGCCCACGGGAAGCGCTTGTAGACCTCGTCGCCGAGGATGGCGGCCGTGGCCTTGGCCTGCGCGAGCCGGTCGGCCGGCACTTCGCAATGGAAGCTGGCGGGCAGCAGGCGGCCGGTGGCGCTGTCTTCGAGGCGGTCGAGCACCTGCCGCATGATGCGGAAGCTCGAAGGCACCAGGCCCGAGGCGTCGCCCGAATGGATGCCTTCGGTCAGCACCTCGACCTTGAGCGTGCCGCTGGCCATGCCGCGCAGCGAGGTCGTGAGCCACAGCTGGTCGTAGTTGCCGGCGCCCGAATCCAGGCAGATCACCAGCTCGACCTCGCCCAGGCGCGGACGCAGCGCGTCGACGTAGGGCAGCAGGTCGTAGGAGCCGCTTTCCTCGCAGGTCTCGATGAGGCCGACGATGCGCGGGTGCGCCACGCCCTGGGCCTTGAGCGCCTGCAGCGCGGCCACGCTGGCGTACACCGCGTAGCCGTCGTCGGCGCCGCCGCGGCCGTAGAGCAGCCCGTTCTCGTACTTGGGCGTCCACGGGCCGAGGTCGTTGCGCCAGCCGGTGAACTCGGGTTGCTTGTCGAGGTGGCCGTACATGAGCACGGTCTCGGCCATGTTCGTGCCGGTGGCCGGCACTTCGAAGAACAGCACCGGCGTGCGGCCTTCCAGGCGCACGATCTCCAGCTTCAGGCCTTCGACCTTCTGCGCCTCGACCCAGGCCGCGGCGTTGCGCAGCACGGTCTCCAGGTAGCCGTTGGCCGACCAGTCCTTGTCGAAGCCGGGCGACTTGGCGGGGATGGCGATGTAGTCGGTGAGTTGCTTGACGATGTCGCCGTCCCATCGGGCGGTGACATCAGAGAGGGCGCGCGTCGCGTCGAGCGTGCCGGCGGGCATTTCACGGTGCAGGGGGGCGTTCATCGGGGGATTCTCCGCGGGGACGAAAAACCGCATTTTGCGCCTCGCGGCGAGCGCGCGTAGAGTGCGGGCGATCTCAAAACCCGGAGCGCAATGTGAGCAAGGCAACATCGACGCGGATCAAGGTGGGGATCGGCGGCTGGACCTACGAGCCCTGGCGCGACAACTTCTACCCCAAGGGCCTGGCCCACGCGAAGGAGCTGAACCACGCCAGCCGGCAGGTCAGCGCCATCGAGATCAACGGCACCTACTACAGCACCTTCAAGCCCGAGACCTTCCGCAAGTGGCGCGACGACACGCCCGATGACTTCATGTTCTCGATGAAGGCCTCGCGCTTCACCACCAACCGCAAGGTGCTGGCGACCGCGGGCGAGTCGATCCAGCGCTTCATCGACAGCGGCGTGGCCGAGTTGGGCGACAAGCTCGGGCCGATCGTCTGGCAGTTCATGCCGACCAAGCGGTTCGATGCGGAAGACTTCGAGGCATTCCTGGAGCTGCTGCCGAAGAAAGAGGGCAGCCGCGTGCTGCGTCACGTGATGGACGTGCGCCACGAGAGCTTCATCACGCCTGCCTACCAAGCGCTCGCGAAGAAGCACAAGGTGTCGACCGTGTTCACCGACGCCGACAAGTTTCCGTCGTTCGAGGAGCCCGAGGGCGATGTCGCCTACGCGCGGCTCATGATGGCCGACGCGTCGCTCGCGACCGGCTACGCGCCCAAGGCGCTGGACACCTGGGCCGCGCGCGCGCAAGGCTGGACCACGACGCCGAAGGCGCGCGACGTGTTCGTGTATTTCATCAACGGCGCCAAGGAAAGGGCACCGGCCGCGGCCGGTGCCTTGCTGCAGCGCCTGGGGTGGGCGCCGCCGGCTGCAGACGCAGCAATGGCCGCCGCCGCGGACAAGCCGAAGCCGGCGGCCAAGAAGGCCCCACCGAAAAAGAAAGCGCCCTGATCGACGGTCGTCAGACCGGGCTCGTCAGGTGCCTCAGGCGGCGGCCTGCAGCGACGGCTTGGCGCCGAAGCTGATTTCGCCGGACAGCTGGCCGCCTTCTTCGATCACGATCTTGCCGTAGCGGATCTTGCCGGTGACCTTGCCGGTCGAGTGGATGACGAGCTTCTCGCGCACGGTGAGGTTGCCGTCGAACACGCCGCGGATCTCGGCGATGTCGATCTCGGCCGAGCCCTTGAACTCGCCCTGTTCGGCGATCTGCATCAGGCGCGAATCCATCGTCGCCTCGACCAGGCCTTCGACCACGAGCGTGTCGCAATCGGTGATCTCGACGCCCTTGAGCTTGATGTTCGGGCCGACGGTGAGCTTGCTGCCGCCTTCCTTGGCAGCAGGCGCAGCCGCCGGGGCCAGGCCGGCCTGTGCGGTCAACGAGGAGGGATTGACGGGAGTGCCCGAGAGATTGGTGCCCGAACCAACCAGCGGTGCGGGACGGGACGTCAGCGAGTCGGTGTCACGATCACGCTTGCCGAAAAAGGGGGACTGTGTGGCCAATGGGGAGCTCCTCAAGAAAGGGGACTATCGTAAGAACGCACTCACGGCATGCGGCACTTCATTGCGCAATAAGCGTAACTGAATAAGTCGCCCGGGGCCCCTGACAATGCCCCGCATGACCCGCCTGATCCGACCGAACATCGAAGCCCTGTCCACGCCCGCCGCCACCGACTCGCGGTTCGACAAGCCCGCGCGCGGCTGGCGGCGCACGCTGTTCACCGTGATCTTCGAGGCCGACACGCCCGCCGGCCTGTGGTTCGACCTGACGCTCATCGCGGTGATCGTGATGAGCGTGCTGGTCGTCATCCTGGACAGCGTGCAGTCGATCCGCGACCAGTGGCGCCCACTGTTCAATGCCCTCGAATGGGTGTTCACGATTCTCTTCACGCTGGAGTACATCGCACGGCTGTGCTGCGTGAACAAGCCGCTGCGCTACGCGCTGAGCTTCTATGGCGTGATCGACCTGCTGGCATTGCTGCCGACCTTTCTCGTGGCCTTCGCGCCCGAGCTGGCGTACCTGATCGACGTGCGCATCCTGCGGCTGCTGCGCGTGTTCCGCATCTTCAAGCTCTCGCGCTATTCGGTGGAGTACCGCGCGCTGGTGTCGGCGGTGGCATCGAGCCGCCGGAAGATCACGGTGTTCGTGGGCTTCGTGATGCTGGTGGTGCTGGTGATGGGCACGCTGATGTACGTGGTCGAGGGCCCGACGCACGGCTTCACCAGCATTCCGGTGGCGATCTACTGGGCGATCTCCACCATGGCCACGGTCGGCTTCGGCGACCTCGTGCCCAAGACCGACCTGGGCCGCGCGATCGCCTCGGTGATGATGCTGCTGGGCTGGGGCGTGCTGGCCGTGCCCACCGGCATCGTCACGGCCGAGATGACGCGGCGCGGCGTCGACGACGACCTGGCGGAGCCGATCGCGCTGGCCTCGCGCGGCGTGCTCGCGCTGGCGGCGGAGCCGGCTTCAGGCAAGGCGCCGGCGAAGCGGCTCACGCCGTCGGCCAGACGACGCGCCCTTGCGCAGCATCGTCGAGGCGCGCGATGAAGGCATCGGCCTCGGGCTCAGGCAGCGCGAAGGCAAAGCGCACGTCGTCGCCGTGCTGCACGTCTTCGAGCACCGCGCCGATGGCGGCCAGCTCGCGCCGCACCAGCCCTTCGAGCGCGTAGGGCACGGCGCACTCCAGGTGGCGCTGGCGCACGAGCGGCACCAGCGTGGCGCCGAGCAGGGCCTGGGCCACGGCATCGGTGTAGGCCCGCACGAGGCCGCCGGCACCGAGCTTCACGCCGCCGAAGTAGCGCACCACGGTGGCGAGCGCGCCTTCCACCTGCTGGTGGCGCAGCACCTCGAGCATGGGGCGACCGGCCGTGCCGCCGGGCTCGCCGTCGTCGTTCGCGGCCGACTGGCCGCCGGCCATCAGGGCCCAGCACACGTGCGCAGCGCCCGGGTGTTCGGCGCGCAGCGAGGCGACCACCGCAAGCGCGGCCGCGCGGTCGGGCACCGGTTGCACGCAGCCGATGAAGCGGCTCTTCTTGATGAGCAGGTCGCTGTGAACCGGCTGCGCGAGCGTGAAGCTCATTCCGACCCGATGTCCGTGCGGTGCAAGGGCGGCGTGCTCAGCCGCCCCGCTCGAACTTGAACACCGCCGTGCTGGCGCGCGCGTTGGGCAGCCAGCGCACGTCGCGCCCGTTTTGCAGGCCGAAGGCGTCGAGCACGCGCAGGTTGTTCTTGCCGGCCAGCACCTCGAAGTCCTTGTAGGTGCCGACGCGGATGTTGGGCGTGTCGTACCACTGGTAGGGCAGGCGGCGCGTCACGGGCATGCGCCCGCGCGCCACGCTCAGGCGGTTGGGCCAGTGCGCAAAGTTGGGAAAGGCGACGATGCCGAAGCGGCCCACGCGCGCGGTCTCGCGCAGCATGACCTCGGCATTGCGCAGGTGCTGCAGCGTGTCGATCTGCAGCACCACGTCGAAGGTGGCGTCGTCGAACATCGCCAGGCCTTCGTCGAGGTTCAGCTGGATCACGTCGACGCCGCGGCGGATGCACTGCAGCACGTTGCCGTCGGCGATCTCCACGCCGTAGCCGGTGCAGCCGCGTTCGCGTTGCAGCAGGTCGAGCAGGGCGCCGTCGCCGCAGCCCAGGTCGAGCACGCGCGAGCCTTGGGGCACGAGCTGTGCAATCAGTCGTTGGTGTGCAAGGTCGCTCATTGGAATTCCTTGGCGACGCGTTCGAAGTACGAACGCACCACGCCCATGTAGCGCACGTCGTCGAGCAGGAAGGCGTCGTGGCCGTGCGGCGCGTCGATCTCGGCGTAGCTCACGTTGCGGCGGTTGTCGAGCAGCGCCTTCACGATCTCGCGGCTGCGCGCGGGCGAGAAGCGCCAGTCGGTCTTGAAGCTCACGAGCAGGAACTTGGCCGTGGCCTGCGCGAGCGCGGTGCTGAGCTGGCCGCCGTGGTGGCGCGCGGGGTCGAAGTAGTCGAGCGCGCGGGTGATCAGCAGGTAGGTGTTGGCGTCGAAGTACTCGCTGAACTTGTCGCCCTGGTAGCGCAGGTAGCTTTCGATCTGGAACTCGACGTCCTGCGTGGAATAGCGGTAGTCGAGCCCCGCCACTTCGCCTTCGACAGCGCTGCGCAGGATGCGCCCGAACTTGGCGTTCATCACGTCGTCGCTCAGGTAGGTGATGTGGCCGATCATGCGGGCGATGCGCAGGCCGCGCTTGGGCACCATGCCGTATTCGTAGAAGTGGCCGCCGTGGAAGTCGGGGTCGGTCACGATGGCGCGGCGCGCCACCTCGTTGAAGGCGATGTTCTCGGCCGTGAGGTTGGGCGCGCTGGCCACCACCACGGCGTGCCGCACGCGGTCGGGGTACTGCAGCGTCCACGACAGCGCCTGCATGCCGCCGAGGCTGCCGCCCATCACCGCAGCGAGCGTCCGGATGCCGAGCGCGTCGAGCAGCGCCGCCTGGGCGTCGACCCAGTCTTCGACCGTGACCACCGGGAAGTCCGCGCCGTAGACGCGGCCGTTGGCGGGGTTCACGTGCATCGGGCCGGTCGAGCCGAAGCAGGAGCCGAGGTTGTTGACGCCGATCACGAAGAAACGGTCGGTGTCCAGCGGCTTGCCCGGGCCCACCATGTTGTCCCACCAGCCCTCGGAGCGGGCCTGGCCCTCGTACACGCCCGCGACGTGGTGCGAGGCGTTGAGCGCGTGGCACACCAGCACCGCATTGCTGCGCTCGGCGTTGAGGGTGCCGTAGGTTTCGTAGGCGAGCGTGTAGCCGCTGATCGAGGCGCCGCTGCGCAGGGCCAGCGGGCCTGCGAACTGCATCGACTGCGGGGTGACGACCAAAGGTGACGACGACATGAATGAAAAAACCCGGCCTCGCCAAAAACGAGCCGGGTTCGGCAGCCGTCTTTAGCAGAATTTATAAAGCGCCCGCAAGCTGAAGCAAATCGGCGCAGGGCAAGTATAGCCCCGTGACTTTTTCCTGCTACCAGCCGACGATCATCACGACGCCCAGCACCAGGAAGATCGCCGCCGAGATGCCGTGCACGAGCTTGATCGGCACGCGCCGCACGATCTTGTCGCCCAGCCACACGACCGGCGCATTGGCCAGCATCATGCCCAGCGTGGTGCCGACGACGACCCAGGCGTAGTCCTGCGTGAAGCGGGCGGCCAGCATGACGGTGGCGATCTGGGTCTTGTCGCCCATCTCGGCCAGGAAGAAGGCGATCACCGTGGTGCCGAAGACGCCGAACTTCGAGACGCCGGGGGCGTCGTCTTCATCGAGCTTGTCGGGAATCAGCATCCAGACGGCCATGGCAATGAACGAGCCGCCCAGGATCCAGCGCAGCACCTCGGGGCCGAGCCAGCGCGTGATGTAGTTGCCGACCGCGCCGGCCAGCGCGTGATTGATGACCGTGGCGACAAAGATGCCGAGCACGATCGGCCAGGGTTTCCTGAAGCGCGCGGCCAGAAGAAGGGCCAGGAGTTGGGTCTTGTCGCCCATTTCGGCGAGCGCGACCACGCCCGTTGCAACGAGAAAAGCTTCCATGATGGATGTGGGGTTCCTTGGGCCGAAGGACGCAATTGACCGCACAACACCTTCGGCCATATTCCCGAAGTTGTGCGGTCAAAGGTCTCGCCAGGTGTGTTCACTGCACGCGCCATGTCCTCGTGGGGCAAGGACAAGTCTGTTGACGCGGACCCTTCTCGCATGCGGAAGGCGGCTACTCCCCAATGACCGGCAAATTGTAGCCGCATCGTCAATTCCCCCGGCTCAAACAGGTAGGCGTGCGCTAACTTCTACTAGTTTCGAAAGGTGCTACCTCAAGACGCAAATTCCTGCTTGCTTTTTTGATATTTCACCCATAATGCACGAGCATCCCTCTTGATTTTGGGCGGGAGCAATTCGGTGATCGGTCAGTTTCGCGCGGCTCGGCGGCTCTCGTTTGAGTGATGCTTTCGGGACTCCATCGCTTTTCTTGATGTGTTTATAGGAGTCCCTTGATGGGCAACAAACTCTACGTCGGCAACCTGCCTTACTCGGTGCGCGACGGTGATCTCGAGCAGGCCTTCGGCCAGTTCGGCGCAGTGACCAGCGCCAAGGTCATGATGGAGCGCGACACGGGTCGCTCGAAGGGCTTCGGCTTCGTCGAGATGGGCAGTGACGCGGAAGCACAGGCCGCCATCAACGGCATGAACGGCCAACCCCTGGGCGGCCGCAGCGTGGTCGTCAACGAAGCACGTCCCATGGAAGCACGCCCCCCCCGCAGCGGTGGCGGCGGCTACGGCGGCGGCGGTGGTGGCGATGGCGGTTTCCGCAGCCCCTACGGCGCAGGTCCCCGTGGCGGCGGCGGTGGTCGCAGCGGCGGTGGCGGCTACGGCGGCGGCGGCAACGGTGGGTACTGAACCCCGTTCACTCCTTCGCATGCCTCACGGCACACAAACACAAAAGGCTCCCTCGGGAGCCTTTTTCTTTGCCTGCGCGCTGTGCCCGCCGTGCAATCGGCGATGAAGCTCAGGCTTCGCCGCTGCGCTTCTTGCGCGCCCGGCCCTGCACCGCGCGGTCGAGCACGGCATTGGGCAGCAGGCGCATGACCTTGGCGACCACACCCATCTGCCACGGAATCACGCGGTAGCTCGTGCCAGCCTCGATGGCGCGCAGCGCCTGAGCTGCGAAATCCTCGGGCTGCATGAGAAAGGGCATGCCATAGCGGTTGCCCTGGGTCAGCGGCGTGTCGATGTAGCCCGGGCAGAGCGTGACGACCTTCACCCCGCTGTTGTGCAGTTCCCCGCGCAGGCTCTCGCAGTACGCGACCACGCCGGCCTTGCTCGCGCAGTAGGCGCCGTGCCCCGGCAGCCCGCGGATGGCGGCGACGCTGCCGATGCCCACGAGCCGCCCGCTGCCGCGCTGCACCATGGCCTGCACGAAGGGATGGAAGGTGGCGGCCAGCCCCACGTTGTTGACGGCGAAGGTGCGCGCCAGCACGTCGAGGTCCGAACGCTCGGCCGTGTCGATGCCGATGCTGATGCCGGCGTTGGCGATCACCACGTCGGGCGCGCCCTGGCGCGCGATGCAGTCGGTGCCGGCGGCCACGATGCTGTCGGTGTCCGCCACGTCGGCGCCGTAGACCTGGTAGCGGCCCGCGTCCAGTTGGCGGCCCGCCGCCCATGTTTCGATCTCGCCCGTGCGCCGCGCGACCAGCGCCAGCCGATAGCCCGCGTCATAGAAGCACGCGGCCAGCGCCTGGCCGATGCCGCTGGAGGCGCCGGTGATGAAGACGAGCGGTGCGGCGGTGGTCATGCGTGGATCGTCTCCCGGGAACTTGTTCTTGTGTGGCAGCCGCTCAGCGCGGCTTGCCTGCGGCGGCCGACGGCACCAGCACGCCGCGCACGCGGCCTGTGAGGTTGGCCACGCCGCTCAGGTTGTCGTAGTCGAGCGTATCGCCCGTGAACTGGTCGCTGCCGCGGATGAGCGTGACCGGCTTGTTCGACTGCACCTTCTCGGTGTCGAGGAACGCATGCAGGAACTCGCCGCGGAACTCCAGCCGCGGCGTGGCCTTGCCGCTCGCACTGACCGCGGGTTCGCGGATCACGATCGCGTTGCCGAACAGCTGGATCTCGCTGCCGTCGGAATTCGACAGCCCCCGGTTCGCCGACGAGCGCGTGACCAGCCCCTCGGGCGACACCGAGCGCATGCGCACCTGGTCGACCTCGATGGTGTCGGTGTCCGGGTAGTGCCGTCCCTCGGTGCCGTGCAGCTCGCTGCGCAGGTCGCCGTTGGGCAGGAAGTTCTTGATGACGAAGTCCCGCATGAAGTAGTCGGGCTCGTGCGTGGGCGCCGCCTTGACGGTGGGCTCCAGCAGCTTGGGCGCATTGCGCACCAGCCAGTAGGTGCCCAGCGCCACGCCTGCCATCAGGATGATCGGCAGGTAGATGGTGGTGCGGTCGAGCACATCGCGCGTGAGGTGCCAGGCGCGTCGCAGCTGCGGGCTCATGGTCGGGGGCCCAGGGCAGCGTCGAGCAGCGGGCGGTACTGGCCGCAGGCCGTCAACAGCAGGTCGCAGAACTCGCGCGCCGCGCCTTCGCCGCCACGCGCGGTGGTGACGTAGCGCGCCACGGCGCGCACTTCGGCGTGCGCGTTGGCCGGCGCCGCCGCGAAGCCGACGCGGGTCAGCACGGGCAGGTCGGGCCAGTCGTCGCCGATGGCGGCGGCCTGCGCCCAGGTGAAGCCGAGCTGCTTCAGCATGGCTTCGGCGGCGGGCAGCTTGTCTTCGGTGCCGTAGCGCACGTGCTCGATGCCCAGCGCCTCGAGCCGCACGCGCAGCGGCTTGGAGTCGCGCCCGGTGATCACGGCCGGCGTGATGCCGGCCTTGCGCAGCAGCTTGAGGCCGTAGCCGTCGAGGATGCTGAAGCGCTTGAGCGTCTCACCGTGCTCGGTGAAGTACACGCCGCCGTCGGTCAGCACGCCGTCGATGTCGAAGAAGACGATGCGCACATCTTGCGCGGCCAGCAGGGTCTCGGCCTGGAAATCAAGCGGCATCAGATGACCTTCGCGCGCATCAGGTCGTTGGTGTTCACCGCGCCGACGATCACCCCCGCGCCGTCGATCACGAACAGGCGGGTGATGCCGCATTGCTCCATGAGTTCGGCCGCCTCCACCGCCAGCGCGTCCACGCGGATGGTGCGCGGGTCGCGGTGCATGATGTCGGCCGCCTTGGGCGTGCGCAGGTCGGCGCCCGCCTCGATCAGGCGGCGCAGGTCGCCGTCGGTGAAGATGCCCAGCGCCCGGCCGTCGGGCTCGACCACCGCGGCGGCGCCGAAGCCCTTGATGCTCATCGCGCGCATCAGCTCGCTGACGGTGGCCGTCGGCGGCACGCACGGCACTTCCTCGCCCGAGCGCATGACATCGCTCACGTGCGTGAGCAGCTTGCGGCCCAACGCGCCGCCGGGGTGCGAGCGGGCGAAATCCTCGGAGCCGAAGCCGCGCGCATCGAGCAGGGCCACGGCCAGTGCGTCGCCCATGGCGATCTGCGCGGTGGTGCTCGCGGTGGGCGCGAGGTTCAGCGGGCAGGCTTCCTTGGCGACGCCGGCGTCGATCACGATGTCGGCATGGCGCGCCAGCGTGGAGTCGGGGCGGCCGGTCATGGCGATCAGGGGCACGCCCTGGCGCTTGACCACCGGCAGCAGCACGGTGAGTTCGTCGACCTCGCCGCTGTTGGAGATGGCGAGCACGAGGTCGACCGCCTTGATCATGCCGAGGTCGCCGTGGCTGGCCTCGGCCGGGTGCACGAACATCGCGGGCGTGCCGGTGGAGGCGAGGGTGGCGGCGATCTTGCGGCCGACGTGGCCACTCTTGCCCATGCCCATCACGACCACACGGCCGCGCACTTCCAGGATCTTGCGCACGGCCTCGACGAAACTCGGGCCGACGCGGGCCTTCAGGCCGAGGACGGCTTCGGCTTCGATGTCGAATGTGACGCGTGCCCGGGCCAGGATGGCGTCGGGGTCGACCACGTGGGTCGGGGCGGGGCGGGAGCTCATCGCCGGATTTTACGAGGCGGGCGCGGTCGGCGATCACATGGCCCGGGGAAGCCCGGGGCACGGACATTGCTCTAGCATCGGCGCCTATGTCTTCGTTCGATCTCACGCTGTTGTATCTGTTGGCCGCGGTGATCGGCGTGGTGGCCTGCCGGTCGCTCAAGCTGCCGCCGATGCTCGGCTACCTGACGGCCGGCGTGCTCATCGGCCCGCATGCGCTGGCGCTGGCGCAGAACTCCGAAGGCATCCGCCACCTGGGCGAGTTCGGCGTGGTGTTCCTGATGTTCGTGATCGGGCTCGAGTTCAGCCTGCCCAAGCTGCGCGCCATGCGCAAGCACGTGTTCGGGCTGGGCATGGCGCAGGTGCTGCTGACCATGGCGCTGGCCACGGCCGGCGCGCTGCTGATCGCCACGCAGCTGCCGCCGGCCTGGCAGCTGGGGTGGCAGACCACGCTGGCGCTGTCGAGCGCGCTCACCATGAGCAGCACCGCCATCGTGGTCAAGCTGATGGCCGAGCGGCTCGAACTGGAGAGCGAACACGGCAAGCGCGTGATGGGCGTGCTGCTGTTTCAAGATTTGGCCGTGGTGCCGCTGCTGGTGCTGATTCCCGCCCTGGGCGCGCCGCCCGAGGCGCTGGCCAAGGCGCTGGGCTTCGCGCTGGTGAAGGCCACCTTCCTCATCGGCGTGCTGCTGTACGGCGGGCCGCGCATCATGCGCTGGTGGCTCACGCTGGTGGCGCGGCGGCGCAGCGAGGAGCTGTTCATCCTGAACGTGCTGCTGATCACGCTGGGCCTGGCCTGGCTCACCGAGCTGGCCGGCCTGAGCCTGGCGCTGGGCGCCTTCATCGCCGGCATGCTGGTGTCGGAGACCGAATACAAGCACCAGGTCGAGACCGACATCCGCCCCTTCCACGATGTGCTGCTGGGGCTGTTCTTCATCACCGTCGGCATGTCGCTCGACTGGCACATCGTGGTCGAGCGCTGGCTGCTGGTGGCGGTGCTGCTGCTGGTGCCGCTGCTGTTCAAGCTGGGGCTGGTGACGGTGCTGGCGCGGGTGCTGGGCGCCACCTCGGGCGTGTCGCTGCGCACCGGCCTGTACCTGGCGCAGGCCGGCGAGTTCGGCTTCGTGTTGCTGGCGCTCGCGCAGGACCGCAAGCTGCTGCCGCCATGGCTGGCCAACCCCGTGCTGGCGTCGATGGTGCTGTCGATGCTGGCCACGCCCTTCATCATCATGTACAGCAACGCCATCGTGCGAAAGCTGGTGGCCAGCGACTGGCTGCAGCAGTCGCTGCAGATGACGAGCATCGCGCGCAAGACCATCAACACCGCGCAGCACGTGATCATCTGCGGCTACGGGCGCTGCGGCCAGAACCTGGCGCGCATCCTGGAGCGCGAAGGCATCCCCTACATGGCGCTCGACCTGGACCCCGACCGCGTGCGCCAGGCCGCAGCCGCCGGCGATTCGGTGGTGTTCGGCGACGCGGCGCGGCTGCAGGCGCTGATGGCCGCGGGCCTGGCGCGCGCCAGTGCGGTGGTCGTCACCTACCTGGACGTGGGCGGCGCGATGAAGGTGCTGGCCAACACCCGCGCCCACGCGCCGCACGTGCCGGTGATCGTGCGCACCCAGGACGACCACGACCTCGAGAAGCTGCAGGCCGCCGGCGCGACCGAGGTGGTGCCCGAGGCCATCGAGGGGTCGCTGATGCTCGCCAGCCATGCGTTGGCGCTGGTCGGCGTGCCGATGCGGCGCGTGATCCGCGTGGTACAGGACCAGCGCGACGCGCGCTACAACCTGCTGCGCGGCTACTTCCACGGCGCCGACGACGACAACGCCGACGAGATCGACCACGAGCGCCTGAACAGCTTCACGCTCACGCCGGGCGCACGCGCCATCGGCCAGACGCTCGGACGGATTGCGCTGCCGACGCTGGGCGTGCGGGTGGCCAGCCTGCGCCGCCAGGACGGCCAGGCGCGCGTGCCGGCCGACGACACGCTGCTGTCGGACGGCGACACCTTGGTGCTGTCGGGCAAGCCCGCCGCGCTGGCGATTGCCATCGAGCGGCTGCAGAAGGGCTGAGCGCGCCGGCGCGGGCTCAGTTCAAGAGCGACGGGTTGCGCTTTTCCTCTTCGATGCGCTGCTGGCGGCGCACCGCCTCGCACTGTGCGTGCGACCTGTACTCGGGCTTCACGCACTGGGCCGCCATGCATTGCGCCTTGGCGATGAAGTTGCGGTCGCCGCATTGGGCCTGCGGGTCGGCCGGCGGGGCCGGAGACGCGGGCGCAGGTGCCGGGGCAGCCGCCACGGGCGCCGCGGCTGCTGGAGCCTGGGGCGTCGGCGGGGGAGGCGTCACCGGCTTGCGCGGCTTCGCGACGGGTGTCGGCTTGGGTGCGGCTTCCGCCGGCTCGGTGATCGCTTCCGCGGGCGGCGCTTCGGCCACGGGCGGCTCAGGCTCGGTCGCGACCGGCGGTGCTTCGACCACCGGTGGCGTCGCGGCGGGAGCCGGCGCTGCGACAGGAAGCGGTGCCACGGTCGGCTCGGGCGCCTTGCTGCCGGTCCCGTAGCCCAGCCAGCCCGCGACCACCAGCAGCAGCGCGACCGCGAGCAGCCCCAGCCACAACCCGATGCCGCGCGGGCGCAGCACCGGTTCCGGCGGCTTGATGCGCTTGACCTTGATCCGCGTCTTTGGCCGGTCGGCCCGCGGGGACGAGGGCAAAGACGATGCGGCACCCCCGCGTCCCGGCGCGACGATCACGGTTTTTTCATCCGCGGGCGGAGGAGGTGGTGGCGGCTCGGGCCTCCAGCCACTGGACGCCGGCGACGACGCGCGCTTCGACTCGGCAGGATCGAACAGCGGCGCGGGAATGGTCGGCGCACGCAACTGGGCCGGCGCGGTGGTGGCCCATTCGCGGTCGGCAGGACTGGGCGCCGGGGGTGGCGCGTGGTCGGCGGCCGACAGCCGGCCACCGCAGTTCCTGCAGAAATTGGCACCCTCGCGGTTGTCCGCGTCACAGACCGGGCAGATCAAGGCCATGGCTCACCAGCAATTCTCGGGATCGGAAACGAAGACTTGTTCTTGTTGTTGCGGCGGCTGGCAGCGCGCGGCGAGCCGGAAGCTCAGCTCAGGTGACTGCTACCCGCTTGGAGCGGTGCGCCATGCGCTTGGCGATCACGGCGCCGAGCGCCATCGCGATGTCCAGCGCCATGTTGGGCTGGCGGTTCGACATTTCGGAGAACCGCACGGCGGTGAGGCGCCACACGCGCCCCGCGCCGGTGACCACCACGTTGGCCGCATGCGGCTCGCGCGAGAAGAACGAGCCTTCGCCCACCACCGAGCCCGGCGACAGCACGGCCAGGCGCATCTGCTCCTTGCTGCTGACGCGATGCACGCTGATGGCGCCGCTTTCGACGAAGAACACCGAGCGGTCGTGCGTGCCCTGCGAGATCAGCACGTCGCCGACACCGGTCTCGATGGGCTGCAGATAACCCGCGAGCGTGTCCCACTGCGCGACGCTCAAGGTCAGCGCGAACGCGTCGGCGCTCAGGTTCTCCGCAATGGAGCGGCTCAGGTTCTGGATGGACATGTTTTTCTCGACCCCCGCAAGTGATCCGAAGTATCCGCGAAGGCCCCGAGGTTCGGCTACAACTGTTTACGCTTTCCCCAGCGAAGCGCACGCATGTGTCGCTATTTCCCGATACAGAAGCGCGAAAAGATGACCCCCAGCAGGTCGTCCGCGCCGAACTCGCCGGTGATCTCGTTGAGCGCGTTCTGCGCCAGCCGCAGCTCCTCAGCGAGCAGGTCGAGCAGCTGGGCCTGCGCCGCCAGGTGGGCGGCCGCCAGCGCGAGGTGCGTCTCGACGCGGGCCAGTGCCTGCACGTGGCGCGCGCGCGCCAGGTAGACGCCCTCGGGCACGGCCTGCCAGCCGGCCATCGCCAACAGCTGGTCGCGCAGCGCCTCGATGCCCGCACCGGTCTTGGCCGACAGGGCGATGCCTTCGGACGGCGGCGCGGCCGACGCCGCAGCGTCCTGCTTGTTCCACACATCGAGCACCGGCACGCTCGCCGGCAGCTTGCGCCGCAGGCCGGCCAGGATCTCGGCGTCGGCGGCGGCGTAGTCGGGCTGGCCGGCGCGCGTCAGGTCGTGCAGGAACAGCACGGCGTCGGCGCTTTCGATCTGGCCCCAGGCGCGCGCCACGCCGATCTGCTCGACCTCGTCGGTGCTGTCGCGCAGGCCGGCGGTGTCGGCCACATGCAGCGGCACGCCGTGGATCTGGATGGTCTGCGAGACCACGTCGCGCGTGGTGCCCGCGATGGCGCTCACGATGGCCAGCTCGGCGCCGGCCAGCGCGTTGAGCAGCGAACTCTTGCCGGCGTTGGGCTGGCCCGCGATCACCACCTTGATGCCTTCGCGCAGCAACGCGCCCTGTTTGGCGCGCTGTTGCACGGCGGCCAGCTGCGCCTCCAGCCGTTGCAGCTGGCCGGTCGCGTCGGCTTTCTGGAGGAAGTCGATCTCTTCCTCGGGGAAGTCGAGCGTGGCCTCGACCAGCATGCGCAGGTGGATCAGCGCGTCGCGCAGCGTGTGGATCTCGCGCGAGAACGCGCCCGACAGCGAGCGCCCGGCGCTGCGCGCGGCGGCCTCGGTGCTCGCGTCGATCAGGTCGGCGATGGCCTCGGCCTGGGCCAGGTCGATCTTGCCGTTGAGAAAGGCGCGCTGGCTGAACTCGCCCGGCTCGGCCACGCGCAGGCCCGGCAGGCGCGGGCGGCCGGTGGCCGGATCGACTTCGGCCGCGGCTTCCAGGCAGCGCGACAGCAGCAGCTGCAGCACGACCGGGCCGCCGTGCGCCTGCAGCTCGAGCACGTCTTCGCCGGTGTAAGAGTGCGGCGTCGGGAAATGGATCGCCAGGCCGTGGTCGACCGGCTCGCCCAGCGCATCGCGAAAGGGCAGGTAGGTGGCTTCGCGCGGCTTGAGGGCGCGGGCGCACAGCGCCTGGACCAGCGGCGCCAGCCGGGCGCCCGACACGCGAACGATGCCGACCGCCCCGCGCCCCGGGGCGGTGGCGATGGCGACGATGGGATCGGTGGTGCGGGCGAGGGTCATGACAGCGCGATTCTTTCAGCAAAAAGCAAAGGGCCGCGGATGCGGCCCTTTGCGGGTGGCGGAGGCCGGCTGGCTTACTTGCCCAGCACGCCCAGTCGCTTGTTGATGAACCACTGCTGCGCGATCGACAGCACGTTGTTCGTGATCCAGTACAGCACCAGGCCGGCCGGGAAGAAGATGAACATCACGCTGAACGCGAGCGGCATGATCCACATCAGCTTGGCCTGCATCGGATCGGGCGGCGTCGGGTTGAGCCAGGTCTGGAACAGCGAGGTGGCCGTCATCACGATCGGCAGGATGTACCAGGGATCGGGTGCCGACAGGTCGGTGATCCAGCCGATCCACGGGGCGTGGCGCATTTCAACCGACGACAGCAGCACCCAGTACAGCGCGATGAACACCGGGATCTGGATCACGATGGGGAAGCAGCCGCCCATCGGATTGACCTTCTCGGTCTTGTAGATCCGCATCATTTCCTGCTGCATCTCTTGCGGCTTGTCCTTCAGCCGCTCACGCATTTCCATGATCTTCGGGTTGATGGCCTTCATCTTGGCCATGCTGGCGTAGGCCTTGGCGTTGAGCCAGTAGAAGGCCGCCTTCAGCAGCACCACGAGCGCCACGATCGCCCAGCCCCAGTTGCCCAGGATGCCGTGCAGTTGCGTGAGCAGCCAGTACAGCGGCTTGGAGATGATCGCGAAGATGCCGTAGTCCTTCACCAGGTCCAGGCCGGGGGCGATGGCTTCGAGCTTCTTTTCTTCTTCGGGGCCGGCGAACAGCGCGCTGTTCACGACCTGCGTGGCGCCCGGGGCGATCTTCGGCAGCGTGGCGACCATGGCCACGGTGAAGAGGTTGTCGCCCAGGTCCTTCACGCGGAATTCGCGGCGCAGCTGTTCGCTGGCCGGGTCGCCCTTGAGCAGCCAGGCCGACGCGAAGTAGTGCTGCACCATCGCGATCCAGCCGTCGTTGGCCGGCGGCGGCGGCTCGACCTTGCCCTTGGCGATGTCCTTGAAGTCGAGCTTGTGGAACTTCTTCTCGTTGGTGTACGCGGCCGGGCCGGTGAAGGTGTTGGTGCCGAACATGGTGCCGGCGGCCACGGTGCCGTGGCGCAGCAGCTGCATGTACAGCTGCGCGTCGCGCGGCTGGTCGCTCACGTTGACCACTTCGTGGCGCACGCCGATGACGTAGTCGTCACGCTTGAACACGTAGGTCTTGATGTACTTCAGGCCGCCGACCGGGGCACTTTCGAAGCTCACTTCGAGCGTGTTCTGGCCGTCGGCCATCGTGCGCGGACCGGCCTTCGGCGTCATGGCCGTCAGGTGGTTGGGGAAGGCGTCGCCGGCGACGGGGTTCAGCAGGCCGGTCTGCGCCACGTAGCGCGTGGCGGGCGAGCCGTTTTCGAACAGCACGACGCGCTTGGTGCGGTCGGCTTCGTCGTACTTGAGCAGTTCGAGGTGGTTGACCGTGGCGCCTTCGCTGTCGATCGTCGCCTTGAACAGGTCGGAGGTCACCACGACCTGCTCGCGCGGCGTGGCCGGGGCCGCCTGCGTGGGCACGGCGCCTGCGGTGCCGCCGGCTGCGGCAGCCGCGGTCGGCACGCCGTTGTTGGCCGCGCTGCCCGTGGCCGGCGCCGTGGCGGCGGGCTTGGTCGACGGCAGGAAGGTCGGCTTGTTGCCGTTGAAGACCTGCCATTGGTCCCACAGCAGCACGAGCGAGAAACCAAAAATCACCCACAGGATCGTGCGGCGGATATCGTTCATGACGAAGACTTCTTGTCGGAGGAGAGAAGAGACGAAAACAGCGATCCTGACTTGTCAGTGCGACGCTGAGATTTCGGTGGAACCGGATCGTGGCCGCCCTGGCACCAGGGCTGGCAGCGCGCGATGCGGTGCAGTGTCAGGTAGCTGCCCTTGAGCGCGCCGTGCACTTCCAGCGCCTCGATCGAATACACCGAGCAGGTCGGCGTGAAGCGGCACGACTGCCCGAGCCAGGGGCTCAGCAGCAGGCGGTAGCCCTTCACGAGGCCGATCAGCAGGCGTTTCATGCGGAAGCAGGTGCGGGGGAGGCGGCAGCCGGTGCCGGCGGACGTCCGGCGCGCGCCAGCAATTGCTGGAGCTCGGCGCGCACGGCGGCCTTGAGCTTGTCCGAGGAGGCGCTCACGAACGCCTTGCGATCGAAACCGGCGCGCAGACGCACCACGTGCGCGGCACGCGGCAACACGACGCCGGGCGCGGCGCTCACGGCGTAGATCTGGCGCTTGATGGCGTTGCGCGTCACCGCGCGGCGTGCCCAGCGCTTGGGCACCATGGCGCCCAGCCAGACCTCATCGGACGGAAACAGCGAAGCGGCGCCCGATGGGGAAACATCGAGCGCACAGCGGTGCAATGCGAAATGGGCAGTGCGCGCCACGGTGGCACCTGCGAGGACGGCCTGGAATTGCGCGCGGGTCTTGAGCCGCTGCAAGGAAGCCGGGCCGCGGACGTCGCTGCTGGCGGGGCCAGGCGCAGAAGCTGCAGGAGCCTGCGCGGACGTGTCGGCGGCTGACAACGGCAGGTGGGGTGCCGTCAGACGGCCAGGCGCTTGCGGCCCTTGGCGCGGCGTGCGTTGATCACGGCGCGGCCGCCACGGGTCTTCATGCGGACCAGAAAGCCGTGGGTACGGGCGCGGCGGACTTTGGATGCTTGGTAAGTGCGTTTCATGATGGTTTCCTGATTCCCTGTTTGCGCCGGTTTCCGCATGAAGGCATGCAAAAACCCGGCGAGCGCTGGGGGAGCGAGTTTCGGATGGCCCCCGAAAGACGCTGTGAAGGCTTTTCAGGGAAACCCGCAATTATCGCAAACATTGGCCGCCGGAACAATCTTCGACTGGATTTGCGGGCCTTTCCATGTGCAGCGCAGCATGTGGATAAGGTTTTGACAAGTTAGAATGCCCAGCGCCTTCCAGCAGAGAATATCCACAATACCTATACAAGAAATGCCCGAGGGTTCCATCACTTTTTCAAGCGCCCATGTCGACTGACGGCATCGGCGAAAGCCTGTGGCAGGCCTGCGTCGACCAGCTCGCGCAGGAGCTGTCCGAGCAGCAGTTCAACACCTGGATCAAGCCCCTCACCGCGCAGGTCGCCGACGACCTTTCGCGCATGACGGTGTTCGTCGCCAACCGCTTCAAGCTCGACTGGATCCGTGCCCAGTACGCGGGCAAGATCGCGGCCATGGCCGAGAAGATGTACGGCCAGCCGGTCACCATCGAGTTAGCGCTCGCTCCGCGAGAAACCCCCGTCCGCGTTGCGCCCATGGCCATCATGGCCGAAACGGATGTGCCGCGCGACGTGGCCGGCCCGGGCGAGGAACCGGCGGCCGCCGGCTTCAAGAACCGGCTCAATTCGGGGCTCACTTTCGACACCCTGGTCGAGGGCACGGCCAACCGCATGGCGCGCGCCGCGGCCATGCACGTGGCCGGCATGCCGGGCCACCTGTACAACCCGCTTTTCATCTACGGCGGCGTCGGCCTGGGCAAGACCCACCTGATGCACGCTGTGGGTAACCGGCTGCTGGCCGACCGGCCCGATTCCAAAGTTCTCTACATCCACGCCGAGCAGTTCGTGTCGGATGTGGTCAAGGCCTATCAGCGCAAGACTTTCGATGAGTTCAAGGAGCGCTACCACTCGCTCGATCTGCTGCTGATCGACGACGTGCAGTTCTTCGCCAACAAGGACCGCACGCAGGAAGAGTTCTTCAACGCCTTCGAGGCCCTGCTGGCCAAGAAGTCGCACATCGTGATGACCAGCGACACCTATCCCAAGGGGCTGGCCGACATCCACGAGCGGCTGGTGTCGCGCTTCGATTCGGGCCTCACGGTGGCGATCGAGCCGCCCGAGCTCGAGATGCGCGTGGCGATCCTGATCAACAAGGCCCGCGTCGAAGGCACCGAAATGCCCGAGGAAGTCGCCTTCTTCGTGGCCAAGAACGTGCGCTCCAACGTGCGCGAGCTCGAAGGCGCCCTGCGCAAGATCCTGGCGTACTCGCGTTTCAACCAGAAAGAGATCTCGATCGCCCTGGCGCGCGAGGCGCTGCGCGACCTGCTGTCGATCCAGAATCGGCAGATCTCGGTCGAAAATATCCAGAAGACGGTGGCCGACTACTACAAGATCAAGGTCGCCGACATGTACAGCAAGAAACGCCCGGCCAGCATTGCGCGGCCGCGGCAGATCGCGATGTACCTGGCCAAGGAGCTCACGCAGAAGAGCCTGCCGGAAATCGGCGAGCTGTTCGGCGGTCGCGACCACACGACGGTGCTCCACGCAGTGCGAAAGATTTCGGGCGAGCGCCAGCAGCTCACCGAACTCAACCAGCAGCTGCACGTCCTCGAACAGACCCTCAAAGGCTGAAGCCGAATGTCATCAAGAACGCCCCTCGCGACAGCGGAGAATGGCGTCCTGAAAGCTGATTCAAAGAGATAAGAGAAGAGGAAGAAGACATGATCGTTTTGAAGGCAACCCAAGACAAAGTTCTTGCCGCGCTGCAGTCGGTGGCCGGCATCGTGGAGCGGCGTCACACCCTGCCGATCCTGGCCAATGTGCTGATCCGCAAGACCGGCGGCCAGCTGCAGCTGACCACCAGCGACCTCGAGATCCAGATCCGCACCACCGCCGAACTCGGCGGCGACGAGGGCAACTTCACGACCACCATCGGTGCGCGCAAGCTGATCGACATCCTGCGCACCATGCCGGCCGACCAGACCGTGAGCCTCGAATCGAGCGCCAGCAAGCTGGTGCTCAAGGGCGGCAAGAGCCGCTTCACGCTGCAGTCGCTGCCCGCCGAAGACTTCCCGCTGGTGCAGGAAGCCGCCAATTTCGGCCCCGTGTTCAGCGTGCCGCAAAAGACGCTGAAAGACCTGCTCTCGCAGGTCTCGTTCGCGATGGCTGTGCACGACATCCGCTACTACCTGAACGGCATCCTGTTCGTGGCCGAAGGCAAGCAACTGAGCCTGGTCGCCACCGACGGCCACCGCCTGGCGTTCTCCTCGGCCATGCTCGACGTCGAAGTGCCGCGCCAGGAAGTGATCCTGCCGCGCAAGACCGTGCTCGAAATGCAGCGCCTCTTGTCGGACGCCGAAGGCGCCATCGAGATGCAGTTCGCGAACAACCAGGCCAAGTTCAGCTTCGGCGGCATGGAGTTCGTCACCAAGCTGGTCGAGGGCAAGTTCCCCGACTACAACCGCGTGATTCCCAAGAATCACAAGAACACCGTCACGCTGGGCCGCGCGCCGCTCCTGGCCAGCCTGCAGCGCACCGCCATCCTGACCAGCGAGAAGTTCAAAGGCGTGCGCCTGAACATCGAGCCGGGCACGCTGCGCATCGCGTCGAACAACGCCGAGCAGGAAGAAGCCCAGGACGAGCTCGACATCGACTACGGCGGCGACAGCATCGAGATCGGCTTCAACGTCACCTACCTGATCGACGCGCTGTCGAACATGGACCAGGACATGGTCAAGCTGGATCTGGCCGACTCCAACAGCTCGGCCTTGTTAACCATCCCCGAGAACGCATCTTTCAAGTACGTCGTGATGCCGATGCGCATCTAGACCCTGGAAAACACAGCGCCTTGCGCACACGACCCGCGGCCCCCCGCGGGTTTGCGCTTTCAAGAGGCGGCGAATTGAGCTTTTGAGAGCCCGAAAAATCACGGGAAACCCGTGAGAGACAGAGGAATATCCGAATGAGTGCAGAAGAGAACAAGCCCGACGTGCCGCACACCGAGCCGGTCTATACCCCCGAAATCCAGATCGTGGCGCCCGAAGGCGTCCCCGCCGACTCCAGCTACGGCGAAGGTGCGATCACGATCCTCGAAGGTCTGGAAGCCGTGCGCAAGCGCCCGGGCATGTACATCGGCGACACCTCCGACGGCACGGGCCTGCACCACCTCGTGTTCGAAGTGGTGGACAACTCCATCGACGAAGCGCTCGCGGGCCATTGCGACGACATCGTCGTCACGATCCACTCCGACAACTCGATCTCCGTCACCGACAACGGCCGCGGCATTCCCACGGGCGTGAAGATGGACGACAAGCACGAGCCCAAGCGCTCGGCCGCTGAAATCGCGCTCACCGAACTGCACGCCGGCGGCAAGTTCAACCAGAACAGCTACAAGGTCTCGGGCGGCCTGCACGGCGTGGGCGTGAGTTGCGTGAACGCGCTGAGCGTGAAGCTGCGCCTCATCGTGCGCCGCGAAGGCAAGATCCACGAACTCGAATTCAGCCGCGGCTTCGTGCAGAACCGCCTGCTCGAGACCGTGAATGGCTTCGAGGTCTCGCCCATGAAGGTCATCGGCGACACCGACAAGCGCGGCACCGAAGTGCACTTCCTGCCCGACACGGAAATCTTCAAGGAAAACAACGATTTCCACTACGAAATCCTGAGCAAGCGCCTGCGCGAGCTGAGCTTCCTGAACAACGGCGTGCGCATCCGCCTGCTCGACGAGCGCACCGGCAAGGAAGACGACTTCTCCGGCGCCGGCGGTGTGCGCGGCTTCGTGGAGTTCATCAACAAGGGCAAGACCGTCCTGCACCCGAACTCGTTCTACGCCGCGGGCGAGAAGCCGGCCGACACCTACGGCGGCATTCCCGGCACGCACATCGGCGTCGAAGTGGCGATGCAGTGGAACAGCGGCTACAACGAACAGGTCCTCTGCTTCACCAACAACATCCCGCAGCGTGACGGCGGCACCCACCTCACGGGCCTGCGCGCCGCGATGACCCGCGTCATCAACAAGTACATCGAAGAGAACGAATTCGCGAAAAAGGCGAAGGTCGAGGTCACCGGCGACGACATGCGCGAAGGCCTGTGCTGCGTGCTGAGCGTGAAGGTGCCCGAGCCCAAGTTCTCCAGCCAGACCAAGGACAAGCTGGTGTCCAGCGAAGTGCGCGCGCCGGTGGAAGACATCGTCGGCCGCCTGCTGACCGACTACCTGCAGGAGCGCCCGAACGACGCCAAGATCATCTGCGGCAAGATCGTCGAGGCCGCCCGTGCCCGCGAAGCCGCGCGCAAGGCCCGCGAAATGACGCGCCGCAAGGGCGTGCTCGACGGCATGGGCCTGCCGGGCAAGCTGGCCGACTGCCAGGAAAAGGACCCCGCCCTGTGCGAGGTCTACCTGGTGGAGGGTGACTCCGCCGGCGGCTCCGCCAAGCAGGGTCGCGACCGGAAGTTCCAGGCCATCCTGCCGCTGCGCGGCAAGATCCTGAACGTCGAGAAGGCGCGCTACGAGAAGCTGCTGACCAGCAACGAAATCCTGACGATGATCACCGCGCTCGGCACCGGCATCGGCCGCGCCGGCGCGACCACCGCGGGCGGCGGCGCGGACGACTTCAACGTCGCCAAGCTGCGCTACCACCGCATCATCATCATGACCGACGCCGACGTCGACGGCGCGCACATCCGCACGCTGCTGCTCACCTTCTTCTACCGGCAGATGCCCGAGCTGGTCGAGCGCGGCCACATCTACATCGCGCAGCCGCCGCTGTACAAGGTGAAGGTCGGCAAGGAAGAGCAGTACCTGAAGGACGGCCCCGCGCTCGACGCCTTCCTGCTCAAGGTGGCACTGAAGGACGCGAGCATCGAGACCGGCGGCGCCGCCTCGACCACGCTGTCGGGCGACACGCTGGCCGAGCTGGCGCGCAAGCACCAGGTGGCCGAGGCCGTGATTGCGCGCCTGCGCAACTTCATGGACGCCGAAGCCCTGCGCGCCATCGCCGACGGCGTGGCGCTCGACCTCGACACGCCGGCCGCCGCCGAGGCCTCGGCCGTGGCGCTGCAGGCCAAGCTGCGCGAACTCAACACGACCGGCGTGCCGGCCGAGGTGAGCAGCGAGTTCGACGCCCGCACCGACAAGCCGCTGCTGCGCATCAGCCGCCGCCACCACGGCAACATCAAGTCCAGCGTGATCTCGCAGGACTTCGTGCACGGCGCCGACTACGACGCGCTGGCCCAGGCCGCCAACACCTTCCGCGGCCTGCTGAGCGCCGAAGGCGCGCTGGTCAAGCGCGGCGAGGGCGAACGCGGCAAGGAAGAGAAGGTCGACGACTTCCGCCAGGCCATGAAGTGGCTGATCGGCGAAGCCGAACGCGCCACCTCGCGCCAGCGCTACAAGGGCCTGGGCGAGATGAACCCCGAGCAGCTGTGGGAAACCACCATGGACCCGACCGTGCGCCGCCTGCTGCGCGTGCAGATCGACGACGCGATCGAGGCCGACCGCGTGTTCACGATGCTGATGGGCGACGAGGTGGAACCGCGCCGCGAGTTCATCGAGCAGAACGCGCTGCGCGCGGCGAACATCGACGTCTGATCGACCGATGGCGCGGCACCGGTGGTGTCGCGCTGTTCACCAAGGGGGCGCCTGCAAGCGCCCCTTTTTTTTGTTTGACGATGACTCCAGCCCGGTACTTCGCTGGACTGCGCCGTAGCTCGATGAAGCAGGTTTATCAAGGACTTACGCGCGTCCATCATATGCCGGTGCTTTCTGAAACTTGACCCGGTTTTCCCTCGCGCCGCTCCTATCTGGCTCTTGGAATTCGGGTCGTTCCAAGGAGTCATCATGGCGAAGATCAAGCTCACCAAGACCGCCGTAGAGTCGGCGCAACCCCAGGCCAAGGACATCGAACTACGGGATACCGTGGTGCCGGGTTTCCTCTGCAAGATTACCCCGAAGGGCCGTCGGGTGTTCATGCTCCAGTACCGCACGAACTCCGGGCAGCCCCGCAAGCCCTCGCTGGGCCTGTTCGGGGAACTGACCGTGGAGCAGGCCCGCGTCATGGCGCAGGACTGGCTGGCCGAGGTTCGCCGAGGCGGCGACCCCGGCGGCGCCAAGGCCGAGGCGCGCAAGGCGCCCACGGTCGAAGCGCTGTGCAAGAAGTTCATGGAGGACTACTCCAAGAAGCGCAACAAGCCGAGCACGCAGCGCGGCTATCAGGCCGTCATCGACCGCTGCATCGTCCCGCTGATCGGCCGCAAGAAGGTGCAGGACGTGAAGCGGCCCGACATTGCCGGGCTGATGGAGAAACTGGCCTACAAGCCCGCCGAGGCGAACAACGCCTTCGGCGTGCTGCGCAAGATGTTCAACCTGGCCGAAGTGTGGGGCTACCGCCCGGACGGCACGAACCCGTGCCGCCACGTCCCGATGTACCCGCCCGGCGAGGAAACCCGGCTCATCGTGGACGACGAACTGGCGCTGATCTTCCGCCAGTTGGAGAAGCTGGAGGCGGAAGGACTGGAGAACTACGTCATCCCGCTGGCGATTCGCCTGCAATTCGAGTTCGCCGGCCGCCGCTCCGAAATCTGCATGCTTGAATGGGATTGGGTCGATCTGGAGAACCGGCGCGTGGTCTGGCCCGACAGCAAGACCGGCGGCCTCTCCAAGCCCATGAGCGCGGAAGCCTATCGACTGTTCTCGACGGCACCGCGCCGAGAAGGTTGCCCCTACGTCCTGCCTTCGCCCAACGACCCGACCAAGCACCTGACCTTTGGCGAGCACTATGGCGGATGGTGCCGGGTGCTCAAGGCAGCCGGCGTCCCACACGTCGGCACGCACGGCATCCGCCACCGCTCCACGACCGACATTGCCAATTCGGGAGTGCCGACCAAGGTAGGCATGAAGCTGACGGGCCACAAGACCGTGGCGATGTTCATGCACTACGTCCACACCGAGGACAAGCCGGTGCGGGATGCTGCCGAACTGGTGGCGAGTCGGCGGCAGGCCATCACGGGCGCGCGGCGCCCTGCGGAGGCCACGGCATGAGCAAGAGGACGCTTTCGGTGGCGCCCCCCGCTGCCTTGGCGGCCGACTATCCCCGTTCCGCAATTTCCGAGACAGTGTCTGGGAAATTCGGCCTCGCCGAGCTGGCCAAGGTCTTCACGCTGCCGTGGTCGGCCTATGCGCTGCTGATTTCGGTCAAGGATGCCCGCGGATCGGTGGCCGGCATCCCGTCCAGTCGGCTCCGATTGTCGTGCCGGCGTCACGACAATCGGGCGGGCCATCCCTTCTATCTAGGTGCTACACCGGAGACTGGAAAAGTATGCCCGTTTCGGGTATAGTTTGGAGGTCGAAATGACGGTCATCCTCAAGCGCAAGGACTTTGCACGCTGGCAGTCGGGCGAGAAGCTGTCCGATGCCGCGTTGTGCAAGGCGGTTCAGGAGATGGAAAGCGGTCTGATCGACGCGGACTTGGGCGGCTCCCTCTACAAGAAGCGGGTGGCCCGCCCCGGTGGTGGTAAAAGCGGCGGCTACCGCACACTGGTATCGGCCAGGATCGGCAGCCGCTACGTGTTCCTGCATGGGTTCCCGAAGAACGACAAGGCGAACATCACGCAGGACGAGAAGAAGGCGCTGCAATTCGCCGGCAAAGCGTTCTTGCAACTGTCCGGGGAAACGTTATCGAAGGCGTTGCAGTCGGGCGTGTTATTGGAGGTGCATTGTGAGCAAGATCATTGAATCCCTGCGTGACGACCTGGCCACGCTTCATGAAGTGGGTGCGATCAGCAAGGTGACGATGCGCGAGTTCGACGCGATCTGCCCGCCGCCAGTGCGGGAGTTTGGCGCCGAGGACATTAGGCGCCTACGGGAGACGCTGAAATTCAGCCAGCCGGTGTTCGCGCATCACCTGCACACCTCGGCCTCGACCGTGCGCAAGTGGGAGCAAGGTGAAACCCGACCCGCTGGCCCGGCGCTGAAGCTGCTCAACATCATCGCCGACAAGGGGCTCCGGGCGATCCTTTGATTGATCTGCGTTTTCTGCCATAACCACCTAATTTCAGTTACGATCTTTTACGCTATCAAAACGTCGATGGAGGTGACAGATGGCAGAGAAAAGGAACGTGTTTATCAGCCATGTCCATAAGGACGATCATGGGCTCCAAAAGCTCAAAGATCTGCTGGCTCCGAAAGGGATGGATGTAAGGGACTCCTCCATCCATACAGGAAAGTTCAACAACGCCACGGATGAGCATTACATCAAGACGCAGATTCTGGCCCCAGCGATAAACTGGGCGGGCGTATTTATTTGCTACGTCTCACCCCAGACGAAAGATAGCGACTGGGTGACCTGGGAAATCGAATATGCAGCCAAGCAAGGCAAACGTATTGTTGGCATCTGGGAGCATGGTGAGAAGGAATGCGACATTCCTGAGGCACTGAAAGAATACGCCGATGCCTTGGTCGGCTGGAATGGTGACTCAATCATTGATGCGATCAACGGAAAAGATACATGGGAAAAACCCGACGGTGGCGCCTGTGATCCGGTTCCTCTGAAAAGGCATCCCTGCTGATGGCACGTGTCCACTCCTACGTGGTGCGGTACGACAGTGGTTTCGCACCCAATCCCTTTTACGAATACTGCACGCTTGCAACCTGCAAGCCAAATATCCGCAAGGGCGCTGACATCGGTGATTGGGTGGTAGGCAGTGGCAGCAATGATCGAAGTGTTCGGCGAGGCGGGTATCTGGTTTATGCGATGCAAGTCACCGAAACGATGACATTTGATGAATATGGGGCAGATCCACGGTTTGAATCTAAAAAGCCCTATCGCAACGGTAGTCGGAAGCAAAGTTGCGGGGACAATATCTACTTCAGAGCCGCACCAGCGGCCGTCTGGCAGCAACGAGATTCCTTTCACTCTCGCCCCGATGGTTCACTTAATCCTGATCACGTCACTCGCGACACGGGTGTAAACAGGGTTCTCATCAGCAATGACTTCGTGTACTTCGGAGGAGAGGGGCCGGAGTTCCCGGAAGAGCTAAAAGACCAGCAAGGCCGGTCTCTATGCAAAACAGGAATAGGTCTAACTACTTTTGACGATCCAAAACTGATTGCGAACCTAGAGCAATGGGTTCGTAGCTTTGGGCTGAATGGATATCAGGGCGCTCCATTCGAATGGCTGACGCTTCGGAGGTAACCGATGCACAAGGAAGGTTCTCTGCTGCTTTCGGACTACGCTTCGGAAATTGCAGCTACGGATGTACTCAGTCCAACCGATTTCAATCCTGTCCTTCAAGGGCTTTATGGGGAAGTCGGTGGAATAATGTCTACTGTCAAAAAACATGTCCGGGAAAAATCTGCGTACCCTGGTTTCAGAAGGGCGGCGGAAGAAGAATTCGGTGATACGCTTTGGTATTTGGCTGCGATCTGCCGGCGCATGCAAGCTCCACTTGAAGATATCTTTGCCGAGGCGGCGAATCACGGGAACTTCAAGAACATAGGGGCAGCAAGCGACATAGCCGAAGGTGCATTCGCTTACATCGCCATGCCTGTGGCGGCCCCTGCGTCGTTGGACATTACCTTGGTACGCTTGGGGCAGGCGGCCGCAGCTCTGCTGGGAAGTGGGCCTGCGCGCAATGACGTGGTCACCTTCGCGCGAGCCTATCTCGATGCAATCCATGCCGCAGAGTTGGCGTTCTCGGACGTAGCGCGGGGGAACCTCCGGAAAGCTAGGGGTGCATTCTTGGAGCCACAGGCGGTTGACCTGATTGGCCTTGATTTCGATAGCGAGTTTGGAATAGAAGAGCAGCTCCCTAGAGAGTTCAAGATCCGAGTCAATCAACGCGGTAGCGGCAAAAGCTATCTCCAATGGAATGGCGTATTCATAGGTGATCCCCTGACCGACAACATCGCTGACCGAGATGGCTACCGATTTCATGATGTTTTCCATTTTGCATATGCAGCCATCTTGCATTGGTCACCTGTAATACGGGCATTGATCAAGCACAAGCGAAAGAGCCAGTCCAAATATGATGAAGAGCAAGACAGCGGCCGGGCAATCGTCGTTGAGGAAGGGCTTACGGCATGGATTTTCTCTAGAGCCAAGGAATTAAACTATTTTGAGAATCAAGAAAAGGTTTCCCTTGGGATTCTCAAAACCATTGAAGAGTTTGTGAGTGGCTATGAGGTTGAGAAGTGCCCGCTAAAGCTTTGGGAAAAAGCCATCATGGACGGATATTCCGTATTCCGTCAAATCAAGAAAAATCAAGGCGGCTGGATCATCGGCAACCGAAAAGAACGCACCCTACAATATATGCCGCTTGAGTCTTAAGAATGAAAATCCACCCCTTTGTTGAATCAGTTTCCTCGCTGCAATTTGAGGACTGCTTCAATCCTTATTCTGATCGCTGTGAAGTTCATGATCGTCGAGACGCGCCCCGCCGCCGCGCCGCCGCACTTTCCGCATTATTGCGTCGCGCTTCAGAGGAGCCTGTAGATGCGATTTGGATCGGTCGAGATTTGGGGTATCGCGGAGGCCGCCGAACTGGGTTGGCCCTGACTGACGATGTTCACATGAGCCAACATGCCAAACGTTGGAATGTCGATCTGGCTCCAGAACGGCCCACAGTCGGCAATGCCGTAGCCGAGCGAACCGCTGCGGTTATATGGGGAATGCTAGAGCACATTGATGCTCGCATCTTTCTCTGGAATGTTTTCCCACTTCACCCTCATGAATCAGGGGATCCGTTCACCAACCGGCAACACAACGCCCGTGAAAGGCGAGCCGGCGAAGAGCTACTACAACAGCTCATCGTTCTGCTTCGTCCCTCGCGCATCGTCGCCATCGGCAACGATGCTGCCGCAGCCGCTCATCGAATCACGGATAGCGTGCCTGTTATCTGCGTGAGGCATCCGAGCTATGGCGGACAGACGCAGTTTCAAGGGCAAATCTCTGAACTGTATGGACATCCAATGAAGACTGGATCGCTGTTCTGACGAATTGCTCCAGCATTTTAGCGAGCGGATACCGCCCCTTCTATCCAACTCGCCAGGTTTTCACTGATGCAGCGACTGAAAGAGGCTCTGACGCTGGTGGAGGTGCGCACACTGGATCACGTCGTTGTGGCCGGGCAGGAAACAACTTCATTTGCAGAGCGAGGGCTATTGTGAACCGAGGGGGCTGCACAGGCGGCCCCATTTTTTTATTCGCTCCATCAAGCTTACTGAACGCAGTTACTGCAAAATTTCCCGGCTAATCCACAGGCAGAAGCTTTCGACGAAATAAGCTGGAATAGGTTCGGTCGCGTGAAAAAATTGGATCATATTCTCCCTGTTGATAAATTATTTTGGCGGCGGCCCCTGTTGTTGAAAGCGGGAGCACTGTAGCTTTGGGATGGTGTTCGACGAACAATTTATGCTCCTCATAGATCCCCTCCATGCCGCCGACGAACACCGCTGCGCTGAAACGGCGGCTTTCGATCATTGCTTGCCTCATGGCCGTCAAACTGGCTTCTCTGTTGCCATCAACCGCTGGCACCATATGCACGTCGACGAACTCCGCTAGCTCAGGAGGCAATCGACCCTCAAAAAGCTTACTTTGGTAAATCGCCACCCTGTTGCGGTCAAGGTTTGCCTCGCGGGAAAAGAGAGCCAATAGCGGCGTTATCGCCGGATGGCCGCCGCACGTGATTCGTCCAATCGGCAACACTACTTCAACCAAAGCCTTGATTGCTTCCCGTATAGCAAGAACATCGGCGGTGTCGAAAAATACCCGATTGCGATCAGGCAAAGGCACGCTGGCAGATAGAAATATATCTATCATGCGGTGAGCTCCTTCAGAAGTTGTGGCGCCTTCGACATTTGCACGGCCCGGATCGGCAAATACGAGTCAAGCCAATCTAGGTGAGAGAGCCACGTTCTCAGTACACCTCTATTGTCGTAAATCACCCATATTTCTCTCGTCTCAACAGTGGGGTTGGTAATGGCTTCGAACACTTCGTTGATGCGATCAGCGGTTGGTATTCCCACTGCCGGTACGATCGCCAGCGTTCGATTGGACTCGGTTTTGAGAGAAATCCAGCCTTCAATCTGAACACTTGGATCAAGTCCCTCGTCGCGGGCGGCGTCGCAAAAGTTATCGACCAAATATCGGTGGCGGGCGGCAATTGCTGGTGCGCGTAGCCGTTCGACCTCGTCGCAAATTCTCGTCACCAATCCCTTCGTGGCCCAACGCCCCCGCATTGGAATAAATCCAAAGAAGTCCCGACGCCTAAGCTTCATGAAGTGGCTGAAGGACGATGCAGGGTCTTCCTTTTGCCCCGGCCATAGTAGGTGCAAGATTTGCACATTGGTCGCGTTTGCGCGCGCCAATTCTTCAGCCGTCCAACGACCTTCTCTGAAGCCAGGTGTGTCGATCAGCACCACGACATCGGAATCCGACATCCTGTGCCAGAGTTGTGATTGGAAATCTGCGGCTGGAGGCACTGACCTCACGTCGATGAAAACGTCAAAGCCACGAGCATCGAGCGCATCGTACAACCGATCGGCCAGCGGCTGAGACCCTGTTCGTTTGTAACTGATGAAAAGTCGTCGCTCACGTCGCAACAGCCTAAATGTCTCAAGGACTAGCGTAACGAGGCGGGTGATGCCTTCATCGTTGGTGCCCAATACAATAGCATTGACATGTCTGAGCTGCGGCGGAATTTCTGCATGAACCTGGGACAAATCCGAAACGACCGGAGCGATAACGATCGAGTCATCAATCAACTCCGTCACAAGTGCGGTATCGGCAGTGCTTTCCGACGAGCCGAAAAATACTGCCATCACCGGCGATTTTAAGCTGCGGTTAGAGGCGTTGGCATCGCTGAGAAACGTAATTGCGTTGCTCGGAATCCCGAGCCCCTGAAGCGCCAGATCAACGCTACGGCGGAGGCGAGTGTCATGCCCATGGACCGCACCCAGCAGGATAAGCTGGTAGGGTGATCTCATGCTTGAGTTCTCGCTCATCGGCCAGCCATTCCCGCAGCAGTTTCAATCCATCCGCCAATATTTTTCCTGCCATCCTGGCCTATGAAATCGTAACTCAGGCAGTGATTTGACAGTTGGACTACGCTATTCGTTTTTGGTGCTGTGAACCACAGATCACCCTCAGGAATCGCAAGCGTGTAATCTGCGTAGGCCACCCACTTTCCGTCCTTCCACTCGGCGAGATATATGCCGCGATCGGTTCTATAAAGTCCCATCTGCGCCAATGGATCAGCACCCTTTGTAGATGTCGCTTTGTCTTTATTCTGGACACCGTGAATGAAAACGGTTAGCAAGCCGTTTCCCTTGATAACACTGCGAGCAATTTCGTAGCGCACCCATCGCCGTGACCATGTATGGGTTCCAGCAAGGACACAAGTTACCGAAGTATTCTCCAACCCCTTGCGGAGAAAAGTCTTTAGTGCATCGTCACTCTCTTTTTTCGATGCCTCAAACACGCTGCTGTCAAAGAAGCCCCGGCTTTCCTCATCGGATTCCTTCACAACCCAACTGTTGCGGACATTCCAGGCGCGCCATACATCAGGCTCATAGTGAAAAGAAAAGAATGTTCTGCGTGGCATTTTGACTCCATCTATTACACTAAACCCAGGCAAATTTGGATGTAGGTGACCCGCATCCTCCACAGCAAACGACACCTCGCAGGATGCAATTCAGATATTGCCGGTTCATCGTGCCTTTATAGCGTCGCTGACCCAAGTTTCAATATTCGACTTGATGTAGTCATACACATTGGTGCTGGTGGTGTATGGCGGATCGTAGACTTTACCCGTGACAGCTTCTCCATCAACGGTGAGGCCTGTAAACGGATTAGATCCTTTCGACGACTGATTTCCGTCTGAGTCTTTCAGATTGTGGACATGGATGGCGAGTACACCCAGCCCGTCCTTCCAGGCTTTCTTTATCTCGTGTTTGACCCAGCGGCGGCTGGCAGTCTTCTCGCCCACAAGTACGACAAGGCATTCTTTGCCTTTCATGTTGTCGGCGATCCATTTTTTGATGGCATCATCGCCTGCTTTCTTGATTTCTTCCCATTTGTTCGAATCCAGTAGAGGCTGTTTTTCGATAGCTCCGATTTGCCGAACTTGCGACACGCGCCAACTATCCTGTTTATAGTGAAAGCTCAGAAAGCATTTATTCGCCATGACTTATCTCCATTTGTCGTTGGTGCTTCGATGAAGCAAATCTCGAATTGAGGATTGCGATAGTTATTTAACTGAAGTCGTAATTAATCGCTGGCTTGAAATACTTTCTTGTAAATTTCCTTACAAATGATAGCTGAAAGTGTGCGCCTGCGTCTCCGCTTCGCGGACCGCGCTGCTCCAGGTTCGCTATTCGCTCATCCCTGACGGGACTGGCATTCGCCAGCCTTCCACATCCCTGACGCCTCCGGCCCGGCTTCCAGCTTCGGGCCTGCGCGCTTCGCTTGCGTGCGGTCAGCACAAAGGGATGGCCGTTGCCTTGTCCAGCCGTCTCCCCTGACTTCATCACCTTACCCGCGACCGTAGCCCGCTCCCGTGTGCCGTCAAGGCGCGCAGGGCCGTGTCCTCGGCTGCGCCTGCGGGCCGCACCAACCCTGCGCTTGTCTCCTTGACGGCCCCCGTCCGCGCGCTCCTTTGGCCGCGGGCGATGAACTCAGGAAAGACGGTGGCAACAGGGCCAACCGGGTTCCTCGTGCCGACCGCACCGAACAGCCGAAAGGCTGGGCTCCGAATCTAGGAATCCGGTGTGCGGTTTGAACAGCAAACCCTTTTCGTCAGGAGAAATGCAATGCAACTCGCATCCCGATTCGCTTCCCGTTCCCCGTCGCTGCGCAGCGATTACCCGCTGTCCGATGACCAAATCCGCCGTGTGGCCCCGTCCATCTTCGCGGACGCGCCGCACGAAAGCCGTTCCGAACGGTACGCCTATATCCCCACCGCCGCCGTGCTGGCGGAACTACGCAAGGAAGGGTTTGAACCCTTCATGGCAGCGCAAACCCGCGTGCGCCACGACGACCGCCGCGACTACACCAAACACATGCTGCGCCTGCGCCACGCCAGCCAGATCAACGGCGCGGAGGCTAACGAAATCGTGCTGCTGAACTCGCATGACGGCACGAGCAGCTATCAGATGCTGGCCGGAATGTTCCGGTTCGTGTGCAGCAATGGCCTTGTCTGCGGCGACACGGTGGCGGACGTGCGCGTGCCCCACAAAGGCGACGTGGCCGGTTCCGTCATCGAAGGCGCTTACGAAGTCTTGCGCGGCTTCGACCGCGTGCAGGAATCCCGCGATTCCATGCGCGCCATCACCTTGAACGATGGCGAATCCGAAGTGTTCGCCCGCGCCGCGCTGGCCCTCAAGTACGACGACCCCGACAAGCCCGCGCCCATCACGGAATCGCAAATCCTGATGCCGCGCCGCTTTGATGACCGCCGCCCGGACTTGTGGAGCGTGTTCAACCGCACGCAAGAGAACCTGACCCAAGGCGGCCTGCGCGGGCGCAGCGCCAACGGACGCCGCCAGCAAACCCGCCCGGTACAGGGCATCGACCAGAACATCCGCCTCAACCGTGCGCTTTGGCTGCTGGCCGATGGCATGCGCCAGTTGAAAGCCTGAACCCCCACGCGGCAGGGGCAGGCAGCAGCCCTTGCCGCTTCTCTCGCTGCTGCATCCCTAACCGCAAGGAGTTATCACCATGAACGCCGTTACCCAAACCGAAACCCGCGCCATCGAAACTGCCGCGCCGCTGGAAGTGGCCGACCCGAGCAAGAACCTGATTTTGGTTCCACTCTCGCAGTTGCTGCCGCGCCGCTCCAAGCGCAACGCACGCAAGACCCCGCGCCTGTCCATTCCCGAACTGGCCGCGAGCATCGCCCGCATCGGCCTGCTGCAAAATCTCGTCGTCATCCTCGCCGCCGATGGCGAGCAGTACGAAGTGGTGGCCGGCGACCGCCGACTGACCGCGTTGAAGCTGCTGGCGAAGAAGAAGCGCATCCCTGCCGACTACGAAGTGGCGTGCCTGCTGGTGCCCGATGCTTCGGCCCGTACCGTCAGCCTCGCGGAAAACCTGCTGCGCGAGCAGATGCACCCGGCCGACCAGTTCGAGGCGTTCGCCGCACTGGTCAAGGAAGGCCGCCCCATCGAAGACATTGCCGCCGACTTCGGCGTGACCCCGCTGGTGGTGCAGCGCCGTCTCAAACTCGCCAACGTCTCGCCGCGCCTGCTGGCCGACTACCGCGCCGGAGCCGTCACCCTGGAACAGTTGATGGCCCTGACCATCACCGACGACCACGCCGCGCAGGAAAGCGCGTTCTACGGTGCGCCAGAATGGCAGCGTGGCGCGTCCGCGCTGCGCGAACGCCTGACCGAACGCGAAATCGACGCCACGCATCCGCTGGTGCGCTTCGCCGGGCTGGACGCCTACACGGCGGCGGGCGGCGGCATCCGCCGCGACCTGTTCGCGGAAGGCGATGCCGGAACCTACCTGACCGACGCCACGCTGCTGGAAACGCTGGTGCGCGGCAAGCTGGATGCGCTGGCTGGGGACGTGCGCGCCGAGGGTTGGGCGTGGGTCGAAGCCGTGCCGCACATGAGCTACGCCGAGCGGCAGGCGTTCCAGAACGCACCGCGCCAGCGCCGCGAACCGAGCGCCCGCGAAGCCCGCCGCATCGCCTCGCTGCAAACCCGCCTCGACAAGATCGACACCGAACTGGAAGAAGCCTACGACGCCGAGGACGAGGACAAGACCGAAGCGCTGGAACCGCGCCGCGAACAGGTTGCCGGGGAACTGCAAGCCGTGGAGGAAGCCTTGCAGGGCTACGCCCCGGATGTGCGCGCCGTGGCCGGCGCCATCGTCACCCTCGACCGCAGCGGCGAAGCCGTGATTCATCGCGGGCTGCTGCGCGAGGCAGAAGCCAAGGCGCTGCGCACGCTGGAACGCTTGCGGCAGGGTTTCGGCAGCGCGGAAGGCGAGGCCGGGAACGACGACGAAGGCGAGGACACCGAGCAGCCCAAGGCCGCGAGCCTGTCCGACCGGCTGGCGCAGCGGTTGAGCGCGCACCGCACCGCCGCGCTGCAAATCGAAGTCGCCCGGCATCCGCAAGTCGCGCTGGCCGCGCTGGTGCATGGCATGGTGCAGAGCGTCTTGCAGGACAACCACTACGGCCACGACTTGCCGCTGGGCGTGAGCCTGAAAGTGCAAGACCGGCTGGAAGGCATGGCCCCCGACTGGCCCGAGTCGCCCGCCGCCGTCGCCCAGCGCGAGTTGCAGCAGGTCGCGGGCGAAGCGCTGCCGCAGGACAGCGCCGAACTGTTCGTCGCGCTGCTGGCGATGGAGCAAGGCGAACTGGTGCGGCTGCTGGCGGTATGCGTAGCGGCGACCGTGGACGTGGTGACGCCTCGCGCCACTGCGCACCAGCCGGGCGCGGAACTGGCGCAGGCTGTGGGGCTGGACATGGCCGCATGGTGGCAGCCCACCGCAGACGGGTATTTCCAGCATGTGCCGAAGGCCGCGATTCTGGAAGCCGTGGGCGAGTTCGCACCGTCGCACGCTGCACGGCTGGCGAAGTTGAAGAAGGCCGACATTGCCAGCGAAGCGGAACGGCTGGCCGATGGTACGGGCTGGATGCCCGCCATCTTCCGCACCGAAAGCCCGCAACAGGACGCGCAGGCCGTGGCAGTGGATGCGGGCGCCGAAGCGCCGGAGGAAGTCGCCGCCGTGGCGGATGAGCTGCCGCAGGCCGAGGCACTGGCCGCGTGATCCTGCACCGCAGATAGCGCCCCGGTTCCGGCCGGGGCGCTTCACGCCAAGGATTCCTATCATGAGCCGCAACACCACGGACCGCCCGCGCATGGCGGCGATCTATGCCCCCGGTACGGTACGCGCCCGCCGCTGGCACGGCGATGGCGACGTGCGCGGCTACCGTCCGCCGCGTGGCTGGACGGCCCGCGCCGACCTGACCGACCTACATCCCATTACCGGCCACACCTTGCCGCGTGCCGCGTGGTGGATTGTCGAAACCAAGGAATAACGAGCAGCACCGGCCCCAAGCCGTTCCGCCTTGGGGCCGGTGGTCAAAAATCCGGGGCGTCGGTGGCCGCGCCCGGTTCCAACGTCGAAGTCAAAATCGCCCCGTTGCCGCCTTCGTCCAGGCGGCAACGGGGCGGACGTGCAAGTGCCTTGCACGCGACACGTCCATCGGTGCCCGCTGGCGCGGGCAAGGTTTCGATGGCGCCCCGCCGCAATGGGCGGGGCTTGTAGGGCTACGCCCCGGCTTGCTGCGGCAGGTTGTGCGATAGCGTGCCGTCCCCGACGCTGGCGATTCGCGCCTGTACGTCACGAAGGGCGATTCACCGACACGCCACCCGGCCTCGCTATGGAGCATCCACACCACGCCTCAAGCATGTGGTCGCGCGCTGCGGCAGGGGCGCTCTGGCCTTGTCGTCGGGGCTTTGACCTGGTTCGCGTCAGGGCGCAAGCCGGTGCAGCCGTCACGCGGGGATGCCGAGTCGGCCATGTCTCCTTTCGGGGGCGGGCGGCCCGTGCGTCCTTGGCTTGTCGTGAATCCTGGCGAGGGAACGGCTACGCCTTGGGCTTCATGGCCGCAACCTTCCAGCGAAAACAATTTCCCCGCCGCTGCGCGGCTTCCTCGCGCGGCAAATTCTTTTCGCTTCCAGGTTCTCCACGGTGTTGCGACCGCTGCGCGGTGCGGCCAGCCCATCCCCCGCCGGCCGGATCACAACAAGGACGCACTGGCGCGACCTTGTTCAACCCGAAAGGAGAAACATCATGGCTAACATCGGCACCTTCACCGCAGAGAAAGACGGCTTCACCGGCCAGCTCCGCACCCTGACCCTGAACGTCAAGGTCAAGCTGGTTCCCAACGACAAGGGCGACAGCGAGAACGCCCCCGACTTCCACCTTCAGGCGGCCGGCCACGAGATCGGCGCGGCGTGGAAGAAGACCAGTGAGGCCGGGCGCGAGTACCTGTCCGTGAGCATCGACGACCCTTCGTTCCCGGCGACGGTCTATGCCCGCCTGATCGAGAACGAGGACGGCACGCACGACCTGATCTGGTCGCGCAGCAAGCCCAAGGCAGCCTGACGGCCGCCCACCGCGCCCCGTCCATTGCGGCGGGGCGCCGTGCTGCTGGCGCAGCACGTCACGCACGCGCCTACGGCGTGTCGCGTTCCTTCAACACCGCCTCCAGCTCCTGGCGCACCTGCGCCAGAAGCTGATCGGCCCTGCGCGTGCTGTCGCCGGCATAGGCCAGCGTCAGCAACGTGAGCGGATGCACGTCCATGACCTCGCACAGCTCGGTCAGCTTGTGCATGGTCGGGCTCTTCAGGTCGCGCTCCAGCAAACTCAGGTAGGTACGGCTGGACACGTCGGAGAACGCTTCCTGGCTCAAGCCGCGCGCTTTCCTGACCGTCCGTATTGCTGTCGCCAATGAGTCTTTCGCCGCCACCTATGGTTTTCCTTAGAAAACCAAGATGACAGCCGATTGCGCACTATAGGGCTACAAACTATAGTGCGCATTTGGTGTCGTTGATTTCCGTATTCGTGCCTTTGCAGAAATCCGCATGGGCGGATTCCGACAGAATCTGGGAACCGCATCTGTGTCTTTCCTGGCCTGCGCAATTCCGCTTCCGCGTTTCCGTGCATGTACGGATTCGATGGCTTGCGCCTTCGTGCTTTCCCGCCAAAGCACGCATCCGCTTCGGCGGTTCCGCGCTTCGGTGGAAAATCGTATCCGTGCATCCTCGGATGCGTGGGGATTCGGGCCATGACCCAGCCGCTCGTCACCGCTGAACAGCGGGCGCAACTGCTCGCCGTCGGCGCGGCACGCGCCGCTGGCCGAAGCATCGACCCAATGCCGGCGGTGCGACTGTTCACCCCCGACGCGCACGCCACCTGGCTGCTGGCCGCGCTCGACCCGGCCGATGGCGATACGGCATGGGGGCTGATCGACCTGGGAATAGGCATGCCCGGCCTGGGCCATGTGAAGCTGTCCGATCTGGCGTCCATCGTCGGGCCGCACAAGCAACCTGTGATGCGCGATCGCTACTTCCAGCCCGTGCGGCGGCTGTCGGAGTACCTGCGGCTGGCCGAGGAAAACGGTTCGATCACCGACTGAGCAGTCCCAGCCAACGACGGCGCATTCTGACTATTTCAGTCTTACCCAAGACCTGATTGGTCTGAATCCGCACTCTTGCACCGAAGCGGTGCGCTTCTGATGCAAACAGTCATGATCTATGGCGCGGGCTGCTGCACGGTGCTCCATGCTGCGCACCATTTTTGTGGCGCGCAACCGTCGCATTCAGACGATTTCCGCAATGCCCTGGAGCCAATCGGTCTTGACACCGCAGTTACAGAGTACCCCGATTTCGATGACGACTTGATGGCGACTCGATAGCTCCCGCACAGCGGAATCCGTGGCGACGTTCCTGCTGAATGACAGGAGGCTGCGTCATGGCTGACCCGAGCGCCGAACACTGGTATCCGACCGCCGCGTATCTCTACATGCTGCACCTCGACGGCCCCGCGCTGGCGTGGGAATACCTGCGTCGCCACCCCGACTACCGCCGCGACTGGCTGCGCCGCCGCCGCCGGCCAGAGGCCGCCGCGCGCTGGGGACTGCGCCTGCTGGAAGATCCCGCCCTGGATGCGCGCGACGCGCACCCGGCCTGGTTCCCCGATCACGATGCGGTAGTGCAGCTCTACCCGGACGCCGACCCGCCGCCCGACGCGGTGGCTTTCGCGTTCTGGTGCCTTCCCGGCCAGAAGCACCTGATCCACGACGGCAAGCGCCTGGTGCTGCTGACACGCTGGCTGGGCTGCTGCCTGCGGCTGGTGATCGCTCCCGGCCTGGCCGACGGCATGGCTTACGCCTATGCCATTCGCGCCTGCGCCGCATCCTGCGGACGCTATCAGGCGCTGGCGGCCGAACTGGACAAGCTGGCCGCCGCTGGCGATGCAGCGCCAGCGGGAACGGCACGGTCGCGGCCGGCACCCGCTGCGCTGCTGGAGTTGAACACGCTCCAGGCGCTCGACGGCACCCTCGCGGGCGCGTCCCTGCGCGACGTGGCCGAAGGGCTGTTCGGCGTCGATGCTGTCGCCGCCGACTGGTACGCCGATAGCGCCTTGCGCGCCCGCGTGCGGCGACTGGTGCACCGGGGCGATGCGCTGATGCGCGGCGGCTATCGCCGCCTGGCACAGCTTCCGCCCGTTGCACAGGGACGCGCTGCATCCCCTGCAAAACGTCCCTGAGCAGGAAGCCTTGCTTTCTTGAAAGTGCCTCTATCCGGCCGCGTGGTGTGGCCGGGCTTGATGGAGGTACATCCCATGCGACCCGCTCCCTTGCGGCCTGCCGCCGCTGCTGTCGCTGCGCCCGTGCAGCCCCAACGCTACCTGACCAACGACGAAGCCGCCGAATACCTGCGTCTGTCGCCGCGCACGCTGGAGAAACAGCGCGTGATCGGCGGCGGCCCGAAGTTCCGCAAGTTCGGCCGCCGCGTCATGTACGCGGTGGCCGACCTCGATGCCTGGGCCGACCAGCGCAGCTACGAGGCCACGTCCGACCCGGAATATGCCGAGCGTCACGCGGGCGACTACCGTGATGGCCGCTGATCGTCGGCTCGCCGGTGGCCATCGTCATGTCCAGCCCATCGCTGCCGTCGGGGCAGCGATCGCAGCAGCGGGAACAGCTCGACCTGTTCCGCGCGCTGCCGGGCGACGGCATGGCGCCGCGCGACAGCCAGGACTTGATGGCCTTTCCGTTCTTCTCGCTGGCGAAGTCGCGGCGCACGGCGCCGATCGACTTCCGCAGCGGGAACATCACCATCCGCGTGGAAGGCACGGCCGAGCACGGCATCGCCACGATATGGGATGCCGACGTGTTGATTTGGGCGGCCTCGCAGATCGTGGAGGCGCGCGACGCAGGCATTCGCCCGTCGCGCTGGATACACGCCACGCCCTACGAAATCCTGCGCTTCATCGGGCGCGGCACGTCCTTGAACGACTACCAGCGCCTGAAAGCCGCGCTCGACCGGCTGCAATCGACCAGCGTGGCGACTTCCATCCGCGAAACCACCGGGAGGCGCTTGCACCGCTTTTCGTGGGTGAACGAATGGCGCGAGCTGGCCGACGCCAGCGGCACGCCGCTGGGCATCGAGCTGATCCTGCCGGACTGGTTCTATGCCGGCGTGCTCGATGCCGCCCTGGTGTTGACCATCGACCCGGCCTATTTCCGCTTGAAAGGTGGCATCGAACGCTGGCTGTATCGCCTGGTGCGCAAGCACGGCGGGCGGCAGGAACACGGCTGGCAATTCGACTTCCGGCATCTGCACCGCAAGTCCGGCAGCGCGGCGCGCTTCTCGGACTTCGCCTACGACCTGCGCGTGCTGGTCGCGCGGCAGTCGCTGCCCGGCTACGTCCTGGGCATCGAGTCGATGCCGGACGAGAAGCTGGAACTGCTGACCTTCCGGCCCGTGCCGTTCACGGCACGGGGATAACTGCGGGAAAAGCTGTGGACGGCCTCGTGCTATCAGGAGTGCCGGGTATCGTGCTATCGGGAGTACGCCTATCGTGCTATCAGGAGTACGAAAACGCCGCAAAGCCAGTAACGGCGCGGGTTTGCGACCCCTCTAACTTACCTAACTATAAATCTCTAACTTTTAGTAGAAACGCGTCGTTTCGGTGGACAACCACGAAACGGCACGGCCAGGCCGGCTTTCCAGCAGGGAGGGCCGCGCCATGATCTTCGCGTTTCTCAACCAGAAAGGCGGCGTCGGCAAGACCACACTCGCTACCCACATCGCGGGCGAGCTGGCGATGCGCGGGCTGCACGTCATCCTGCTGGACGCCGACCCGCAGGGTTCTTCGCTGGACTGGACGCAGCGCAGAAGCCAGCAGGGCTTGCCACGGCTGTTCAGCGCCGTGGGCCTCGCCCGCGAAACGCTGCATCAGGAAGCGCCGGAGCTGGCCCGCCGCGCCGATCACATCATCATCGACGGCCCGCCGCGCATCGCCGCCCTGGCGCGTTCCGCGCTGCTGGCGGCCGAGCGCGTGCTGATTCCCGTGCAGCCCAGCCCGTATGACCTTTGGGCCAGCGCCGAGATGGTGGCGCTGATCCGCGAGGCGCAGGTCTTTCGGCCTGCGCTGCGCGCGGCCTTCGTCATCAATCGGCGCGTCAGCACCACCGTGATCGGGCGCGAAGCGCGCCAGGCGCTTGCTGACCAGCCGCTTCCTGCGCTGCGCGCGGAAGTGCATCAGCGCATCGTGTTCGCCGACAGCGTGGCCGCTGGCCGGCTTGCACGCGAGACGGCACCGGACAGCGCCGCCACCCGCGAAATCACCGCACTGGCGGACGAACTGCTGCGGTGGCCGACATGACAGCGAAGCCGCCACCGAACAGCAAACGCACGGCCAAGCGCGTCGGCATCGGCGCGCGTCCGCCCGCGAATCCGCACGCCGAGGCGTGGATTCGCCAGGGCGACGCCGATGCGCTGAACAAGGGCGACCTCTACACGGCACGCCTGACCCTCGACATCACGCCCGCCATGCGGGCGCGCATCAAGGTTTCCGCCTTCACGCAAGGCGTGACCGTAGCCGACCTGCTGCGCGGCCTGCTGGAGCGGGAGTTTCCAGAACACCGCAGGGAGAACACGCCATGACTGCATCCGCTTCGTCTGCTCCCGCGCCTGTTGCCTTCGCGGCTACGGCTGAGCTCGCAGTACCTTTCGACCAGCCTGCCGGCGCGCCGCTGACGCGCGTGGCGCTGGCCTACATCGAACCGCGCTTCAAGCTCTACCTGCGCTTCGGTGAACCTGCGCGCACGCACCAGCTCGACCGCTGGCGTCGCTGCGCGGTGTTCCTGCCAGGCGCCATGTTGTGCCTTATCCGCTGGCAGGCCAACGACTACGGCACCGTTCGCTGGCAGCTCATGGTGATGCAGGCTTGTACGCCGCTCGATGCGGCACAGCGCATCCCCGGCGTGCAGCCCGGCGCACGCCTGCTGCTGCACGCCGAGGGCGAGAACCAGGTGCGCGCCGTGCTGGAGCGCATCGACGCCATCGAGGCGCTGGACATCGCCCCCGCCGCTGTCTCGCCCGCGTACTGGCGCACGCTCGCCAACCGGCTCGCTGCCCGCCTGCCGCTGCCCGAATACACCGCCGAGCGGCACGCCGCCTGGCTGACCGCGAGGGCACTGCCATGACCGCCGTTTCCACTGCCGGCACCGCGCCGCGTCCTCGCTCGCGCCTGCGCGCTCGTATCGTGCTGACGGGTCTGTCCGCCTGCGGCCTCGCTGCGCTGGCCTGGGCGTCCTTCGTGCATCCGCTGCCGCGCCTGATCTACAACCCATCCGACAGCGTGGCGGTCGGCTGGTATCGCGTCGATCCGCTGGGCGACGGCACCGACTCGCTGCCGCGTTCTTTCTCCGTCGGCAGCATCGTCCTGACCACGCTGCCGCCAGACGCCGCCGCGCTGGCCGCGCAGCGCGGCTACCTGCCGGCGCGCGTGCCGCTGCTCAAGCGCGTGGGCGCAGTCGCGCCGCAGGAGGTGTGCATCACTGGCCGCATCGTCCGCATCGACGGCGTGCCTGCGGCCGCCGTGCTGCCTGCCGACCGCTGGGGCCGGCCGCTGCCATCCTGGCAGCAATGCCGTCGCCTTGAACCCGGCGAACTGTTCCTGCTCAGTGTGACCAACCCGGCGTCGTTCGATAGCAGGTACTTCGGGCCGATCAATGCGGGCGCCGTGATCGGCATCGCGCATCCGGTCTGGCTGGAATCTCGCCCATGATGGCCTTCGATTCGCTGCACGTCGCCGTGCATCTCATCGTGCCATCGGGCGTGTCGTTCTGCTGCTCGTCGCCGTGTCGTCGCGCATGCAGTGCGGGTGCATTCGCACCGCACTTCGCGCTGCCTTCGGCGCAGCCGTCCAACGTGCAGGCGTCTTGCCTCGAACGCGCCCGGCCTGTGGCCGTCGCCGCGTTCGCCGGCGCGCTGGCCGCTCGCGCAGCAGCGCCGCCGGGCCGCCGCTGCCCGGAGCGCCAGCGAGGGGCAAAGGCGGAAGGCAAGACAAAAGGACGCGGCACCGGGCCGCGTCGAAAGCCAGTCTGCACATGGGGGTGGCGCGGCACGCAGCGGCTTCGCCACCGTGCCGCTTGGGGCGCGAGGCCCGCGCCAATGCAGGCATGTCCGCGTGCTTCGCACGACCGGACACGCCAGAGCTTGCAGGGAGCGCAGCCATGACCGACCGCCGCGACGATGATTTCCGCATCCGCCCCAGCGCCCCAAAGAACCGGGGCCAGGGCTTCGTCTCCAAGGTGCTCAAGCAGGCAGGCAAGGCCAGCAGCGGCAAGTCCACTGTGCGCCGTCTTGGCACTGCGAGCGGCACCGGGAGGGGCACCGGCCAGCGGCCCGGCTCGCGCCTGGGGCGCGGCCACACGGCGGCGCGCTTCGCCGGAGCGAAGCTCACGCCCATGTCGCGGCGCGTGACCATCAAGACGCTGCTGGTCAACCAGCGCCAAGCCAGCCCGCAGTCGCTCGCCAAGCACCTGCGCTACATCGAGCGCGACGGTGTGGGCCGCGATGGCGAGCCGGGCCAAGCCTATGGGCCGCAGACCGATGCTGCCGACCTCGACGCCTTCAAGGAACACTGCGCCGACGACCGACACCATTTCCGCTTCATCCTCTCGCCCGAGGATGGCGCGGAACTGGAAGACCTGCGCACCTACACGCGGCACCTCATGGGCCGCATGGAGGCCGACCTGGGCACGGGCCTCGATTGGGTGGCCGTCACTCACTGGAACACCGACAACCCGCACACGCACATCGTCGTGCGCGGGCGCGATGACACCGGCAAAGACCTCATCATCGCGGGCGACTACATCGCCGATGGCTTCCGCCATCGCGCCGCCGAACTGGCGACCGAATGGCTGGGGCCGCGCACCGAACTGGAGATCCAGCAGACTTTGCAGCGCGAGGTCGAGCAAGAGCGATGGACGAGCCTCGACCGCACGCTGCAACGTGAGGCCGGCGATGATGGCCGAGTGCATGTCGAACGCCTCAACGAACCGCGGTTGCAACGTCAGCGCCTGCTGCTGATCGGCCGCCTGCAACGCTTGCAGCGCCTTGGCCTGGCCGACGAGCTGCGGCCGGGCACCTTGGCCTTCCATGCCGACGCCGAGAAGACCTTGCGTGCCCTGGGCGAGCGTGGCGACATCATCCGCACCATGCAGCGGGCCATGCGTGGCGAGCCGCGCGAGTTGGCGGTGTTCGAGCCGGGGGACGATGGCCGAACCATCGTCGGTCGCGTGGCCGCGAAGGGGCTGGCCGACGAGCTGCGCGACCGGGGCTATCTGGTCATCGACGGCGTGGACGGCAAAGCCCATTACGTCGCGCTCAATGCCCGCGACGAACTGGCGAACTATCCGACCGGCGCGGTGGTGGAGGTGAAGGGATCGGCTGACGTGCGCGCTGCCGACAAGAACATCACCGCACTGGCGAGCGGCGGCCTATACCGCACCGACCATCACCTGGCCGTTGCGCAGGGTCAAGCCGTGCCCGGCCGCGATCCGCAGGAAGTCGTCGCGGCCCACGTCCGCCGGCTGGAAGCCCTGCGCCGCGCAGGCATCGTGGAGCGCGTGGCCGAGGGGCTATGGAAGGTGCCGGACGACCTGGCCGAACAGGGCCGCCGCTATGACGCACAGCGCCTGGGCGGCGTGGCCGTGGAACTGAAATCGCACCTGCCCATCGAGCGGCAGGCCCGCGTGATCGGAGCCACCTGGCTCGACCAGCAACTGATCGCTGGTGGCTCGGGCTTGGGCGACCTGGGTTTTGGTGGCGAGGCCAGACAGGCGATGCAGCAACGCGCCGACTTTCTGGCCGAACAGGGGCTGGCCGAGCGGCACGGGCAGCGTGTGATCCTCGCGCGCAACCTGCTGGGCACGCTGCGCAACCAGGACCTGGCGCAGGTCGCCAAAGACATTGCGGCCGACACCGGCTTAGAGCATCGCCCGGTGGCCGACGGGCAGCGCGTGGCTGGCATCTACCGGCGCTCCGTCATGCTCGCCAGTGGGCGCTACGCGATGCTCGATGACGGCATGGGGTTCTCACTGGTGCCGTGGAAACCCGTGATCGAACAACGCTTGGGGCAGCAACTTGCCGCCACGGTGCGCGGCGGCGGGGTGTCGTGGGAGATTGGGCGGCAGCGTGGGCCGTCAATCAGCTAGTGCTAACCCATGTATTTCGCTTTGTTTGAAAGCCTCGGTCAATTCCGAGCGAGCGGACTGCCAATGTGACTTCAACTCACGTATCGCGTTGCATCCATGTTCAGTCAGAATAATCTCGACAACTCTGCGGTCATGCGTGCGATCCATGCGCTCTTGTGCTGCTCTTTGGAGCATGCCCTTGTTTTCAAGACGGTCCAATAGCCTTGTCACAGAGGCTGAGTCGACTGCCAGACTGCGGGCCAAAGTGCTAGGCGTACATGCTGGAGTGGCTGAAATATGGTGTAGCGCCATCACCTGCACAGCGGTCAAACCGAACGGAGCAGCCACGCGATTCAGCACTTGATTCCTTGCTGTGCAAAGCCGCGTGATGGCCGTAGAAAGCTCCATCACCCGAAGGGCGTCGTCTGATTTCTCCGTGCCGATTGACCCATTCGGCATCATGACCGGGAACGCTTATTGGGCGAGTCCTCGCCGCAACCATAGGCACGCATGAATGTCATTACGGCTGCATTCGCCCACTGGTCAATCTGCGCCGAGGAAGGCGCGGCATCCGGATGAGTCAGGCACTGAAGCTGGGGTTCACCCCGAACCAGGTTGATGAACAGACTGGCGGCCGTCTCGCGGCCAATCTCGCCAAGATCGACCTCGCCGGATGCTGCCGCATTGGCCAGTTGTTCGGCCACCATCGCCGTCATGACCTGCGGGCCGGCCAGATAGAACGTCCGTGCGAGCTGGGGAAAGCGTGGGCCTTCGGCGATCACGACGCGGAAGACAGCCAGCCCGCCCGGAGACAGCACGATGTTCAAGTAGGCCCGAGCCAACAGGGTCAACGTTTCTCGCAGCTTCCCCGGGCGGAACTCGATGCCCTGCACCGTGTTCGTGAACGCTGCACATTCGGCTTCGATTACCGCGGTGAAGAGTGCTTCCTTGTTCGCGTAGTGCGCGTAAACCGTGGACTTGGACACGCCAGCCTCGCGCTGGATCATGTCGGTTGTTGCCGCGCTGAACCCATGGGTCAGGAAGACGTTTCGCGCAGCGCGCAGAACGGTGAGAGCCTTGGCGTTCAGCTCGCCGCTGCTCGGCGGCGGGGCGGTCATGACTTGGTTGGTTCGTCGCATCTGCTTGGGTCGGAAGTTTTGACACGGTGGCCAGGATTCTATATAGTACCAAACCGCTCGGTACGCATCAACCTAACCATTCGTCTCACAGGCATCTGCACCTAAGCAGGTTTCTTGTGAGCCGTCGGCTTAACTTTTATCGTAAATCACACCGAGCGGTTCGGTACTATTCGCGCATTGGATAAACCTTCATGACGTCACAACCGCTGCTCTCACAACTGCTGCGACAAGCAGGCACGGCGCTCTGCACGATCTCACTGGTCGGCTGTGCGGTGGGTCCTGACTTCGTGAAACCCGACGACAGGCTTGCAGCCGTTCAACTGTCGCCCAGGGCGGATTACGCGCAGGCTCAGGAAACATCCGCTGCGAACTTCCCATCGTCATGGTGGACGCTGTTCAACGATGACGTGTTAGCGGATCTGCAAGCCCGTGCGCAGGCGGGCAACCTGAACCTGCAGATCGCTTCCGAGCGCATTGAGCAAAGCCGGGCGCAGTTGGGGATTGCTTCCTCGCTGCTGCTGCCCAGCGTGGGCGCATCGGCAGGCTATTCCCGCGAGGCCCTCAGCGAGCACGGCAAGTTTGCCGCGTTGGGTGCACCGACGAGCGCGAGCGATTTCTGGCAGTTGGGATTCGACGCCAGTTGGGAACTCGATCTGTGGGGCCGCGCGCGGCGATCGCGCGAAGGCGCCGCAGCCGCCTTCGAGGCCACTGTGTATGAGCGCGAGGCGGCACGGGTGGCCTTGTCCGCCGAAGTGGCCCGCACCTACCTCCAATTGCGAGGAACGCAGGCGCAACTGGACATCACCCGGCAGAACCTGGAGGTCGCCGATCGCACCCTGCGCCTTGCCGAAAGCCGTGAGCGCAACGGTGTCGCCACGCGCTTTGAAACCGCTTCGGCGCGCGCGCAACTGGCAACGGTGGAGGCGCTGGTGCCAGAACTGGTCCAGCGCCGCAACACGCTGATGAACGCCTTGGCACTGCTGCAGGGGGAGGAGCCGCGCGCCCTCGATGCGCAGTTGCTTGAGGCGATGCCCTTGCCTTCGCTTCCTTCCAATGTGCCGGTGGGCCTGCCCTCCGAATTGGCGCACAGGCGGCCGGACATACAGCGCGCCGAAGCCCAGCTCCATGCCGCGACGGCGGCCATCGGCGTCGCCAAGGCCGATTTCTACCCGCGGATCGGCTTGCGGGGAAGAGTCGGCGTCGAGGCCTTCGAGTTCAACGACCTCGACAGTTGGGATTCCCGGTTCTTCTCCGTTGGCCCGACAGTCTATCTCCCGATCTTTCAGGGCGGTCGTTTGAAGCAGCGCCTGGCGCTGAACGAGGCACGGCAAAGAACAGCCGCCATTGCCTATCGGCAGACGGTGCTGCAAGCCTGGCATGAAGTGGACAACGCCCTGGACGCCTGGGCAGCCCAGCAGCACCGACATGCCGAATTGCTGGTTTCGTATGAACAGAACAAGCAGGCGCTGCATGCTGCCGAGCGCGGCTATCAGGAAGGCGCTGCCGACTACCTGAATGTCCTGGCCGCGCAGCGTGGCGTCCTTGCCAGCCAGACCAGCCTCAATGCCAGCGCCACCAACGCCGCGCTCACCCTGGTCAATCTCTACAAGTCGCTGGGCGGTGGCTGGGACCCTGACGCACTCACATCCGACCGGCAGGCCGGCGGCGATGCGCCCCTGACGACCACTGCGTCGTCTGCCACCTCGCCATCAAAGGCCGGCCAATGAGTGCCGCAGCGTTGCAGCCGACAGCGGCGCCACCCGCACCCGCTGCTGCGGTAGCCCCTCCGAAGCGGGCGATCGCCGGGCTGGTCGGCATCCTCATCGCGGCCATGATGGCCGGACTGAACAACCGCGTGGGCGCGTTGGCGCTGGCGGACGTGCGTGGCGCGCTGGGCTTCGGCCTGGACGACGCCTCCTGGCTCACGACCGTCTATAGCGCCGGCGAAGTGATCGCCATGCCGTTTGCGGCATGGTTCGCCATCACGCTCTCAGTGCGCCGCTTCGAGCTGTGGATGATCGGCGCATGCACCTTGCTGGCGGTGTGCATTCCCTTCATCCATGACCTCGATCTGCTGCTGGCCATGCGCTTCCTGCAAGGCATCGCCAGCGGCACGATGATTCCCGTGCTGATGATGGCGGCGTTGAAGTTCCTGCCACCCCACATACGGCTGCACGGACTGGCGCTGTATGCACTGACGGCCACCTTCGCCCCCAACCTCTCGATCTGGCTGGCGGGGCAATGGACGGATGGCCTGTTCGATTGGCGCTGGGTGTACTGGCAAATCCTTCCGCTCGCGGCCATTGCCGCCTTGTTGATCGGATGGGGCCTGCCGAAAGACCCGATCCAGACAGACCGCTTCCCGCAGGCCAACTGGCCGGGCATGGCTTTCGGCATGCCGGCATTTGCCCTGATTACCGTCGCCCTGGATCAGGGCGTGCGGCTGGACTGGTTCAACTCCCCCCTCATCGTCGTCTCATTGGTGGCCGGGCTGACGCTGCTGGCGGCCTATCTGCTGACGGAGTGGTATCACCCGGCGCCGTTCATCAAATTGCAGATGCTCAGCCGCCGCAACCTGGCGTTGGGCTTCACCTTGTTCATCTGCCTTCTGGTCGTGCTGACCTCTGGCGTGATGTTGCCGATGACCTATCTCGGGCCGCTCCAAAGCTACCGACCGCTTCAGATGGCACCAATCGGGCTCATCGTCGCGCTGCCTCAACTGGTCCTGGGTTCCGTGGTGGCGCTGTTCCTGTACCGGAAATGGGTCGATGCCCGATTCGTGTTCGCGGGCGGCCTGCTGCTGATCGCCCTGGCGTGCTTCTTTGGTGCGCAATTGACTTCCGATTGGAACCGCGACCAGTTCGTTATGACGCAGACGCTGCAAGCCTTTGGCCAGCCCATGGCTGTCGTCTCGATGCTGTTCCTGTGTACCAGCGTCGTACATCCCAGCGAAGGCCCGTATGTGTCGGGGAACATCAACACGCTGCGCGCCCTGGGGTCGGTACTCGGGGGCGCGGTGGTTGGGCAACTCGTGACCGTGAGACAGCGGTTCCACGCGGAAATGCTGCTGGACCACGCTGCGTTGGTAGGCAACTCCGTCCCGCTTGCTCCGGAGCCCGCTCAACTGATGGGAATCATCGGCCAGCAGGCGCTGGTGCTGTCAGTCGCGGATGCCTATCGCGTACTCGGCGTTCTGGCGCTGGTGATGGTCCCCTTCGTATTGCGGCTGACCTGCATTCCCGCCCCCGACTTGCAGGCCGCTGCTCCTCAATCCAAACCTTTGCCCCAAGGATAGTTTCACCATGGCCATGCCGAAGAAAGCCAAGATTACCAGTGCCGTGCTGCTGCTCGCAGTCGCAGTGGGCTGTGTCATTTATCTGAATCGTCCCGAGTCCAGCGCATCGACCCAATCTACGGACGATGCCTACGTCCAAGCCGATTTCACCCTCGTCGCGCCGCAGGTGTCCGGCGTGATCGGAAAGGTACTGGTCGAAGAAAACCAGCCAGTGAAGGCTGGGGATTTGCTCGTCGCCATCGACGACCGGGATTTCATCGTTGCGGTGAACACGGCAAAGGCACAGGTCGCCGCTGCCGAGGCCAGTGTCGAGGGGCTTGCCGCGCGTGTGGTGCAGCAGGAAACCGCGATACGTCAGGCGCAGGCGGCCGTTGCGGTGGACGATGCAGAACTCAAATTGGCAGAGGCCAACCAGAAACGCTACCGGAACCTGGCCTCCGATGGATCAGGTTCGATCCAGGCACAGCAACAGGCCGAGGCGCAGTTGGCCATTCGGCTGGCCAGCCGGGACAAGAATCGCGCGGGCCTGCAAGCGGCGCGGCAGCAGACGGACATCCTGAAAGCCGATCTTGAAAAGGCCAAGGCTGCGCTTTCTCAAGCGCAAGCCGCACAGGCCGCAGCGGAGTTGAAGCTCTCCTATACCCAAATCACGGCGCCCATCAGTGGCGTGATCGGCCAGAAGTCAGTGCGCGTCGGATCGTTCGTGAATGCCGGCAAACCATTGGCGGCCGTCGTTCCGCTGGATGCGGTCTACATCACGGCCAACTTCCGCGAAACGCAGTTGGCGCGCGTGCGGCCTGGGCAGCCGGTGGACATCAAGGTGGATGCCTTGCCGGGTACCGAGTTGAAGGGAACCGTGGAGAGCCTGGGGCCGGCCAGTGGCGTCAGCTATTCGGCCGTCGCGCCACACAACGCCACGGGCAACTTCACCAAGATCGTCCAGCGCCTGCCTGTGCGTATTCGCATCGACTCCGACCAGCCTGATGCGGCGAATCTGCGCGTCGGTATGTCCGTAACGCCGAAGATCCGCATCGGCGACTAGGTCATCACTCCAACATGAGGAGCCACACAAATGAGGCAATACCTTTATCGCGTAACTCTGGAGCAATTGACGGATTCACATGGCGTCCCCAGTGAACGCAAGCCTCTGCAGTTTAAGGTTGGGAATCATGACGACATCATCTCTGTCGTGACGTGGATTCGCAGCAGAGGTGATTTCAGCAGCCAGGCAGATGCGGCGGCATTTGCGGTTGGCCTGAAGCTGTTTGGCGGAGCCATCCTGGCGAACAAAGACAACCCGCTTCTATTTTCATTCCTGCCGCAGCTATATCAGTTTGTCAAGGATTTGAAAGCAGGATCAACCGACAGCCAAAGAAAAGACTGATTGTTCTCTTTGCGAAATGGGATGTGAATCGCCATGGAGCTTCGTCACCTTCGATACTTCCTGGCCGTGGCCGAAGAACTCCGTTTCGCTCGTGCGGCGGAGAAGCTGCATATTGAACAATCGCCGCTGTCGCGGGCCATCAAGGAACTGGAGGAAGAACTCGGTGTGGCGCTGTTTGCCCGTACCACGCGCAGTACGCGGCTAACCCATGCCGGAACATTGTTCTTGGAGCATGTGCGTCGCGTGTTTGCCGCCTTGGAACAAGCGCGTGATAGCGTGAAAGCGGCAGCTAATGGCTTTCATGGACAATTGCGAGTGGCCTTGTCGGATGGCATTACACCGTCGCGCTTGCCGACCTTGTTGGCGTTATGTCGTCAGGAAGAACCCGAGGTCGAAATCCGCTTCTTCGAGGTGCCGCTGTCGCAGCAGATTAAAGGGTTGCACGATGATCTATACGACGTGGGGTTTGCTCAGTCCGACGAGGTGGGCGATGGCATCGTCGCGTTGCCAGCTTGGAGTGATGCGCTAATGGTGGCGGTCCCCGCTCGCCATCCTCTACTGGCCCACAAGCGTATCCCCTTGGACGAACTGCTGCGCTATCCGCTGGTTTTGTGCGATCCGCAAGTGTGTGAAGGCCATGCCAAACACGTGGAACGAGTGCTGCGTCGTGCTGACATGGAACCGTTGATCGCAGAGCGAGTTGCCACATGCGATCTGATGATGGCGCTGGTATCAGCCGGCTTCGCGCTCGGGCTGGCGGGCGCTGCGCATATTTCCGCCAGCCGTGAACCGGGAGTGGTAGCGCGGCCACTTGCGTCGCGTGTACCTCCGCTGACGACTTACTTGCTTCGTCTTGACGGTGATCCGTCCGACGAACTTGCACGGTTCATCGAACGGGTACAGACAATTGAAACGCCGGAGACTCCCAGGCCCATCCGAGGCCGCAGTTCTGATCCACCGGAGGAATTGATGCCATGAAGAAAATCATTCCGTTCTTGCTCGTGACCGCCTTGTCTGCTTGCGGCCAATCCGAGGCACCTCAGAAGGCCGCCGATTCGGAGACGAATATTCCGACGGTGGAAGAGCTGGCGGCCAACCCTGACCAGCTTAAAGGACTGCGCCAACAGTGCAAGACCGATCGCCCCAAGCTGGGCGACATGCTGTGCAACCGGGTGGCCGAAGCCACGCGCAAGCGATTCTATGGCGACGGCGAAACGCCCTATACACCGCCGAAAGAGTCGCCAAAGTTCTGATTGTTGGCCGCTCGCCGATTCGCCTTCACTTTTTTTTCGACACGCCGCAATGCGCTCGCGCTTGCGGCGTTTTTCTTTGGTTCGCCGTCGCACTCATTCTGTCTTTTTGCTCGACCTTTCTTCTGAAAACGGTCTTTGACCGGCACTGACCCGGCACCGATCCTGACGCCTGCGGCACGCCTTTGTGCCGCTCTTTCCATGAGGAATCAGCTCAGGAGAAATCGGAGGCCAGGTCATGCAAGGGACGAACGTGCTGTTCGGTCAGATCGCCGTGGTATTCGGCATCGTGATCGCCGGCGTGTGGGGCGCCACACAATGGACAGCAGCGGCCCTTGGCTACCAACTACGCCTTGGCTCGCCCTGGTTTGATTTCTTCGGCACGCCGGTCTATCACCCGTGGCGGCTGTTCGAGTGGTGGTTCTTCTTCGACGCCTACGCGCCGCGCGTGTTCGACACCGGCGGCGCCATCGCGGGCGGCAGCGGTCTTGTTGCCGTGCTGGTGGCGATTGGCATGTCGATCTGGCGCTCGCGGCAATCGCGCCTGGTCACGACCTACGGCTCGGCCCGCTGGGCGAACGCGGATGACATTCGCAAGGCCGGCCTCACACAGCCGGCCGGCGTGTTCCTCGGCCAGCACGATCGCCAGTACCTGCGTCACGAAGGCCCGGAACACGTCCTGACCTTCGCGCCCACGCGCTCGGGCAAAGGTGTCGGCCTGGTGGTGCCGACGCTGCTGTCCTGGCCGGCCTCGGCCGTCATCCATGACATCAAGGGCGAGAACTGGCAGATCACCGCCGGCTGGCGCAGCCGATTCAGCCATTGCCTTCTGTTCAACCCGACCGATGCGAAGTCGGCGGCATACAACCCGCTGCTGGAGGTGCGGCGTGGCGCGCATGAAGTGCGCGACGTGCAGAACATCGCGGACATTCTGGTCGATCCCGAAGGCGCGTTGGAGAAGCGAAACCATTGGGAAAAGACCTCGCACGCGCTGCTGGTCGGGGCCATCCTGCATGTGCTCTACGCCGGCGAGGACAAGACGCTGCGCGGCGTCGCCAACTTTCTCTCCGATCCGGCCAGCCCGTTCGAGCTGACCTTGCACCGGATGATGACCACGCCGCACCTCGGCGACGGGCCGCATCCGGTCGTCGCATCGGCGGCGCGTGAAGTCCTCAACAAGAGCGACAACGAACGCTCGGGCGTGCTGTCCACGGCCATGTCGTTCCTCGGCCTTTACCGCGATCCCACGGTGGCCGAAGTCACCTCGCGCTGCGACTGGCGCATCGCCGACCTGATCGCTGCGGAACATCCGGTGTCGCTGTATCTGGTGGTGCCGCCTTCGGACATTTCGCGGACGAAGCCCCTCATTCGCCTGATCCTCAACCAGATCGGGCGGCGGCTCACCGAATCGCTCGACGGTTCCGATGGCATCGCGCGCCGCCACAAGCTGCTGTTGATGCTCGACGAGTTCCCGGCGCTGGGGCGCCTGGACTTCTTCGAGACGGCGCTGGCCTTCATGGCGGGCTACGGCATCCGCAGCTTCCTCATCGCGCAGTCGCTCAACCAGATCGACAAGGCGTATGGGCAAAACCACTCCATCCTCGACAACTGCCATGTGCGCGTGACGTTCGCCACGAACGACGAGCGCACCGCCAAGCGGATTTCCGAGACGCTGGGCACGGCCACCGAGCTGCGCGCGCAGCGCAACTATGCCGGCCACCGGCTCGCGCCGTGGCTAGACCACCTGATGGTGTCGCGCCAGGAAACCGCGCGCCCGCTGCTGACGCCGGGCGAAGTCATGCAGCTTCCACCTGACGAGGCCGTGGTGATGGTGTCCAGCGTGGCACCGATCAAGGCCAAGAAGCTGCGCTACTACGCGGACGCCAATTTCAAGCGTCGCGTGCTGCCACCGCCCGCGCTGGCGGATGGGCAGTACGCCGACGCGCCGCCATTGCGGCCCGACGACTGGAGCGGGTTGGCGATTCCCGCCGTGCCCACCGCACCCGCCGCGGCATCCGCTGATGGCCTGGGTTCCGCCGATGACGGTGGCCCACGCCGTCAGCCCGAACTCTCCGAAACCGTCGCCTACGACCCCGAGCTTGCCGCGCCTGCGGCCGACCTTGGGCTGCTCGATGACGACGACGACCTGCCGCTTCCCCTTCCTCGCCAGTTCGATCCAGCCATGCAGCGCACGGCCCGGCTGGCTTCCCTCGACCCCAACGACGGAATCGAGCTATGAGCCAATATCGCCTGAATCTCTTTATCCAGCCGGAGCACGCCAAGCGCCTGGACGAGCTGGCCGCCAAGAAAGGCGTGTCCAAGTCGTCCATCGTCGCGGCGGCGCTCGCATCGTGGCTGTCGCCCGATGCCGCCGACCAGCGCGAAGCGGCTATCGCCAAGCGGCTGGATCGCCTGTCGCGCCAGGCCGAGCGTATGGAGCGCGACCAGAACATCCAGATCGAAACGCTGGCGCTGTTCATTCGCTACTACCTCACGGTCAGCGCGCCAGTCCCCGAGGCGCACCAAGAGGCCGCCCGCGCCCAGGGCAAAGCTCGCTTCGAGCAGTTCGTTGAACAGTTGGGTCGGCACCTGCTGCGCGGGCGCAGCCTGGTGCGCGACGTGGTGGAGGAACTGCATCCCGACCCAATGCGGATGGAAGACGCGGCGGCAGCCGCGCAAGCGCAGGAGCGTGCGTCATGAGCGCCGTTCCACAGTCCATGAGCGCCACGTCGCTCGACCGCCGCATCCAGATGCTGCGCACGGCGATGGGGCCGCTGATCGCCGCTGCGCTCGAAGACCCGGACGTGGTGGAGGTGATGCTGAATCCCGATCGCACCCTTTGGGTGGATCGGCTTTCCAGTGGGCGCGCGCCGATGGGCGTGGAACTGCCCGAGGCGGACGGCGAGCGAATCATCCGCCTGGTCGCGGCCCACGTCGGCGCAGAAGTCCATCGCGGCCAGCCGCTGCTGTCCGCCGAGTTGCCCGAAACGGGCGAACGCTTCGAGGGCATCTTGCCACCGGCAGCGCCGGGGCCGGCCTTCGCGCTGCGCAAGCGCGCCATCGGCGTGATTCCGCTGGAGCGGTACGTCATCGACGGGATGATGACCAGCGCGCAAGCGGGCTTTCTCGTTCGCGCCGTGCGCGAGCGGCAGAACGTGCTGATCGCCGGCGCCACCAGCAGCGGCAAGACCACGCTCGCCAATGCGTTGCTCGCCGAAATCGCCGCCACCGGCGACCGCGTGCTGGTGCTCGAAGACACGGTGGAACTGCAATGCGCAGCCCGCGACCACGTTCCGCTGCGCACCCGCGCAGGCGTGGTGTCGATGACCGAACTGGTGCGCTCGTCCATGCGCCTGCGGCCTGATCGCGTCGTCGTTGGCGAAGTGCGCGGCGCCGAGGCACTGGATCTGATCAAGGTGTGGGGCACAGGCCATCCGGGCGGTATCGCCACGATCCATGCCGGCTCCGCGCTCGGCGCGCTGCTGCGCCTGGAGCAACTGATTCTCGAAGTGGCGGTGAACCCTCCCCGTGCGCTGATCGCCGAGGCGGTCAACGTAGTGATTCACATCGCCGGACGCGGGCGCAAGCGCCGCATCGAGAACATCGCCCGCGTCGTCGGCTTCGACGGCGTGGGCTACCAATTGGCGGACGCGCTGGAAACGCCGTTTCCCGAGCTGCCGCCACGTCCCGATGCCGCCCCCGCTGCGGCGACTTCCCCATCGCCTGACTCACTTGGAGAACTGCCATGACGCAGATGATCGTTCCTGCTTTCCGTTTTTCTGCAAATCCGGCTTTGCGTCTTGCGCGGCTGCGCTGCCTGGCCCGCCCTGCGGCGCAAGGGCTGCTGCTGGCCGCGCTGCTGTTGTTCCTGGCCGGAACCGCGCAGGCCGCCGGTTCCTCGATGCCGTGGGAAGGCCCGCTGCAATCCATCCTCGAATCCATCCAGGGGCCGGTGGCGCGCATCGTCGCGGTCATCATCATCATCGCCACCGGCCTTGCGCTGGCCTTCGGCGACACCTCCGGCGGATTCCGCAAGCTGATCCAGATCGTCTTCGGCCTGTCCATCGCCTTCGCGGCTTCGAGCTTCTTCCTGTCGTTCTTCAGCTTCTCCGGCGGGGCCGTCGTATGAGTGCCCCGGACACCTTCGCGGACGGCTTCGAGGTGCCGCTGCATCGCTCGCTGACCGAGCCGATTCTGCTTGGCGGTGCGCCGCGCACCGTGGCGATCGCCAACGGCACGCTGGCCGCCGCCGTCGGGCTGGGCCTGCAACTGTGGATTCCCGGCGTGGTGCTCTGGATCGTCGGCCATTCGCTGGCGGTGTGGGGTGCGCGCGTCGATCCGCAGTTCATGCAGGTCTTCGCCCGGCACATCAAGCACCGCTCGCTGCTGGACGTGTGAGGGGAGGACGCCGCGATGCTGAACCTCGCCGAATACCGCCAGCGCCCGGCCTTGCTTGCCGACTGGCTGCCCTGGGCCGGACTGGTCGCGCCGGGCGTCGTCTTGAACAAGGACGGCAGTTTCCAGCGCACGGCCCGGTTTCGCGGGCCTGACCTCGACAGCGCGACGCAAGGCGAGCTGATCGCCACGTCAGCGCGGTTGAACAACGCGCTGCGCCGCATGGGATCGGGCTGGGCGCTATTCATCGAAGCCGAGCGCCGGCCTGCGGCCGATTATCCGCACTCGGAGTTTCCCGAGCCGCTTTCGTGGGTGGTGGAGGAAGAACGCCGGGCCGCCTTCGAGGAATCGGGCAATCACTTCGAGAGCGGCTATCACCTGACGCTGCTTTACCTGCCGCCGGAAGAATCCCGCGCCCGTGCAGCCAAGATGCTCTACGAGAACACGCCGACGAATGGCGTGGACTGGCGCGAGCGGCTGCAAGCCTTCGTCGCGGAGACGGATCGCGTCTTTGACCTGCTCGACGGCGTGATGCCGGAAATTGACTGGCTCGATGACGCGCAGACGCTGACCTACCTGCACGCGACCATCTCGACGCGGCGCTATCGCGTGGGCGTGCCCGAAGTGCCGTTCCACATCGACGCGCTGCTGACCGATTCCGCGCTGGTCGGCGGCCTGGCGCCCATGCTGGGCGACCAGCACCTGCGGCTGGTGTCGGTGCGGGGCTTCCCGACCTCGACCTGGCCGGGGATTCTGGACGACCTCAACCGCCTCGGTTTTGCGTACCGCTGGAGCACGCGCTTTCTCTGCCTCGACAAAGCCGAGGCGGAAAAAGAACTTTCCCGCCTGCGCCGCCAGTGGTTCGCCAAGCGCAAGAACGTCATCGCGCTGCTGCGCGAAACGATCTTCCAGCAGGAAAGCCCGCTGGTCGATACCGACGCCAACAACAAGGCCGCCGATGCCGACGCCGCCTTGCAGGAGTTGGGCAGCGATCAAGTCGCCTTCGGCTATCTGACGGCGACCGTCACCGTCATGGACGAGGACGCCGCCGTCGCAGACGAGAAGCTGCGCATGGTGGAGCGCGTCATCCAGGGTCGGGGCTTCGTCACCATCCCTGAAACGCTCAATGCCGTGGATGCCTGGCTGTCCTCGCTCCCCGGCAATGCTTACGCCAACGTGCGCCAGCCCATCGTCTCGACGCTGAATCTGGCGCACATGATGCCGGTGTCGGCGGTATGGGCCGGGCCGGAGAAGAACGAACACCTCGACGGCCCCCCGCTGATCGTGACACGCACCGACGGCGCCACGCCGTTCCGGCTGGTGACGCACATCGGCGACGTGGGCCATACGCTGGTCGCGGGGCCGACCGGCATGGGCAAGTCGGTCTTGCTCGCCACGCTGGCGATGCAATTTCGCCGCTATCGCGGCTCGCGCATCTTCGCCTTCGACATGGGCCGCTCCATGCGGGCCGCCATCCTCGGCCTGGGCGGCGAACACTACGACCTGGGCACGGATGGCGAAATCGCCTTCCAGCCACTCGCGCGCATCGACCGTGAGGGCTACCGCACCTGGGCCGCCGAATGGATCGAAGGCCGCTTGCTGCACGAAGGCGTGGCGATCGGCCCCGACGAGAAGGCGGCTATCTGGTCGGCGCTGGGAAGTCTCGCCGGTGCGCCGGTGGAGCAGCGCACGATGACGGGACTTTCCGTGCTGCTGCAATCGAACACGCTGCGACAAGCGCTGTCGCCCTATGTGCTGGGTGGCGCCCACGGCAAGCTGCTGGACGCCGACCACGACCGGCTGGGCATGGCCGACGTGCAGTGCTTCGAGATGGAGGAGCTGATGCACAGCAAGGCCGCCGTCATGGCCGTGCTGCATTACCTCTTTGCGCGTTTCGATGAACGCTTCGACGGGGCGCCCACGCTGCTGATCCTTGATGAAGCGTGGCTGTTCCTCGATGACCCGGTGTTTGCCGCGCGTATCCGCCAGTGGCTCAAGACACTGCGCAAGAAGAACGTCAGCGTCATCTTCGCCACGCAGAGCCTCGCCGACATCAAGGATTCGAGCATCGCGCCCGCGATCATCGAGAGCTGCGCGAGTCGGATTTTCTTGCCCAACCCGCAGGCCACCGAGCCGCAGATTCGCACGATCTACGAGGGCTTCGGCCTCAACAGGCGGCAGATCGAGATCGTCGCCACCGCGCAGCCCAAGCGCGACTACTACTACCAATCCCGCCTCGGCAACCGCCTGTTCGAACTCGACCTGGGGCCGGCGGCTCTGGCGTTTGCGGGCGCTTCCACGCCGCAAGACCAGCGCGACATAGACCGCGTGCTGCTGGACGCCGGCGTGCCCGGCTTCGCGGGCGCCTGGCTGCGCCATCGCGGCCTCGATTGGGCGGCCGACCTGCTGCCCTCGTTCCCCGGCCTCGCGCCGGGTTCCCTCGCTGACCAACCTCTGGAGAACCTGCCATGAATAAGCGCCTTATCGCCGCCGCCATCGCGGCCATGCTTTGCACCGCCACCGCCCATGCGCAATGGGTCGTGGTCGATCCCACGAACCTCGTGCAGAACACGCTGACCGCGATCCGCACGTTGCAACAGATCAACAACCAGATCCAGCAGCTTCAGAACGAAGCGCAGATGTTGATGAACCAGGCGCGCAACCTCGCCAGCCTGCCGTCCAGCGTGGTGAACCAGTTGCGCGCCAATTTGGCGACGACCGAGCGGCTAATCGCCCAGGCGCGCGGCCTGGCCTACGACGTGACGAATCTGGATCGGGAGTTCGCGCGCCTGTATCCCGAGCAGTACGCCGCCACCGTCAGCGGCGACCAGATGTACCGCGACGCGCAGGAGCGTTGGAGGAACACGCTCCACGGCTTGCAGACCACCATGCAGATGCAAGCGCAGGTATCGCAGAACCTGGGCGAAGACGAAAGCGTGCTGGCCGACCTCGTGGGCAAGAGCCAGTCGGCCGAAGGCGCGTTGCAGGCGATGCAGGCCATGAACCAGTTGCTGGCTTTGCAGGCCAAGCAGTCGATCCAGTCGCAGCGGCTCCAGATCACGCAAGACCGGGCCGCCTCGCTGGAGCTGGCGCGGCAGGCGGCGGCCACCGAACGCGCCCGCGAGGTGCGGCGGCGCTTCCTGGGTGAAGGCACGCCGTACACGCCGCAGCGCGTGGACTTCTACGGCAACTGACGGAGGCCGCCATGCGATGCGTCCTCGCCCTGTCGGTTTCGCTGCTTGTGGCGCTGCTGGCCGCTTGCAGCGAGCAGCCGACCGACAACCTTGCCGATGCCCTGACCGCCGATCCCGTGCGGCTCAAGGCATTGCGCGCGCAATGCGCGGCCGACCGGCAGGCCACGGGCGAGGACGCTTGCCGCGCCGCCGCCGAAGCCTTCCGGCGGCGCTTCTTCTCCGGCCAGGCCGGGCCGGATGAGTACCAGACGCTGGCCGACCTGCCGCCGATCCCGCCAAGTTTCGATGCACCGGCCGAATCGGACGACGGCAGCGAATCGCCGGCCGCATCCGATCAAGAGGACGCGCCATGAATGACGTGACCATCATCGACCGCTTCCTCAGTATCTTCGCCGCCTACATCGACTCGGGTTTCGGGCTGTTGCAGGGCGAAGTGGCCTTCCTCACCGCAACGCTGATCGTCATCGACATGACGATCGCCGGACTGTATTGGGCGATGAGCCACGCCACCGGCCAGGGCGAGGACGTCATCGCCAAGCTGCTGCGCAAGGTGCTCTACGTCGGTGCCTTCGCCTACATCATCGGCAACTTCAACTGGCTGGCCGGCATCGTGTTCCGCTCCTTCGCCGGGCTGGGCATCACCGCCACCGGCTCGGCCATCACGATGGAGAACTTCTTGCAGCCGGGCCGGCTGGCGAAAACCGGCATCGACGCAGGAGCGCCGATTCTGGAGCAAGTCGGCGAGATGGCCGGCTTCCCCGAGGTGTTCGTCAATCTTGACGCCATCACGGTGATGTTCCTCGCCTGGCTGATTGTGGTCTTGAGCTTCTTCGTGCTGGCGATCCAGCTATTCATCACGTTGATCGAGTTCAAGCTGACCACGCTCGCAGGCTTCGTGCTGGTGCCTTTCGCGCTCTGGAATAAGACGAGCTTCTTGGCGGAAAAGGTGCTTGGCAACGTGGTGTCGTCTGGCGTCAAGGTCTTGGTGCTGGCTGTCATCGTCGGCATCGGTTCGGGCGTGTTCGCGGAGTTCCAAGTCCATCCCGCCGAGCCTTCCATCGACCATGCGCTGGTCATCATGCTGGCCTCGCTCACCTTGCTGGCGCTCGGGATCTTCGGCCCCGGTATCGCCACGGGCCTGGTGTCCGGTGCGCCGCAACTCGGCGCGGGCGCGATGGCCGGGGCCGCTGTCGGCGCCGCCGGCACGGCCGTTGCCGTCGGCGCTGCCGCGACGGGCGTAGGCGGCGCCGTCATGGCCGGGGCGCGCATGGCGCCTGCCGCCGCCAAGCTCGCTGGCAGCGGCGCGCGTGCTGCCGCCTCGACGGCCAGCAGCGCACGCTCGGCGTTTCAGGCCGGTTCCGCCGCCGCAGGCGGTGGCGCGAAGGGCGCGATGGCCGGCTTGGGCAACGTCGCCAAGACCGGCGCGCAGTCCGCCGGGCGCGGCATCGCATCCCGTGCTTCCGCTGCTGGGCAACGCATGGCAGCTCCCTTCCGCTCTGGTTGGAACGGCCAGGCGGCTGACGGCGACTCGGCAGCCGGAGCATCCGGCCAGGCCGCCGCAGGCGAGGCCACGTCCGGCGCAGCCAATACACAGCCCGCTTGGGCCAAGCGGCTGCATCGCCGCCAGCAACTCACCCATGCCGCGACCACCACCGCCCATGCGCTGCGCGGCGGCGACGGCGGCGGCTCCGGCCAGGGGCCGAGCCTGCGCGATTCCGATTCATAAGGAGAACTGACAATGCGATTCAAGAAACCGCAGGTGCGCTATGCCGACACGCCGCAGCCTGCCACGCCGTACCAAGCTGCCGGCCAGGTATGGGACGAGCGTATCGGCTCGCCGCGCGTGCAGGCGAAGAACTGGCGGCTGATGGCCTTCGGTTGCCTGACACTCGCGCTGCTGATGGCTGGCGGCCTGGTGTGGCGCTCGGCGCAGTCCATCGTGACGCCCTACGTGGTGGAGGTGGACAGCGCGGGCCAGGTGCGCGCCGTCGGCGAAGCCGCCACGCCTTACCGGCCCAACGATGCGCAGACCGCGCACCACATTGCGCGCTTCGTGACGCTGGTGCGCTCGCTGTCCATCGACCCCATCGTCGTCCGCCAAAACTGGCTGGACGCCTACGACTATACGACCGACAAGGGCGCAGCCGTGCTCAACGACTACGCGCGGGTCAACGACCCATTCGCACGCATCGGCAGGGAGTCGGTGACAGTGCAGATCGCCAGCGTCGTGCGCGCCAGCGACACGTCTTTCAACGTGCGCTGGACGGAACGCCGCTACGTCAACGGCGCCGCGGCTGGCCTAGAGCGGTGGACGGCCGTGGTGTCCATCGTGCTCCAGCCGCCGCGCACCGAAGAACGCCTGCGCAAGAACCCCCTGGGCATCTACGTCAACGGCTTGTCGTGGAGCCGAGAACTGGATTCTTCCGAAGGAGCCAAGCCATGAACCTGTCTTTCCGTATTTACGTTTCCGTGCTGATGCTTGCGGCCCTGGCGGGCTGCGCCACGCAGGGCAAACCGCCGCCGGTGATTTCGCTCGATGAGCCGGTGCAGGCTCAGCCGCTGCCCGAGCCGCCCGCGCCGGTGGAGGTGGTGGCCGTACCCGAGGTGTTGCCGATGCCGGCGCAGTTGAAGCCAGCGCCCGAAGCAGAAGACGCCAAACCCACGCCGGAACCGGCCGACGAGAAGGTGCGCGTCTCGCGCGCCAATGCCGAGGCCCGCGTCGCACCCACGCGCGAGGGCTACGTCAACGCGATTCAAGTCTGGCCCTTCACCGATGGCGCGCTGTATCAGGTCTATGCCGCCGTGGGTCGCGTGACCGTGATTTCGCTCCAGCCGGGCGAAGAACTGGTGACGGTAGCCGCCGGCGATACCGTGCGCTGGATCGTGGGTGACACGTCCAGCGGCAGCGGCGCCGAGTTGCGCGTGAACGTGCTGGTCAAGCCGATTCGCTCGAGCCTCAAGACCAACCTCGTCATCACTACCAGCCGCCGCACCTATTTGCTTGAGCTGACCTCGACGGAAAAGACGTGGATGGCGTCGGCGTCATGGGAGTACCCGCGCGACCGGATGCTGGCATTGCAGCGCCAGGCGCAGGCGGCCAGTGCCGCCGCCCCGGTCGATACCGGACTGTCGCTGGAGAAGCTGCGGTTCCGCTACGCGATCAGCGGCAGCAATCCGCCGTGGAAGCCGCTGCGCGCCTTCGATGACGGCGAGAAGGTCTATATCCAGTTTCCGCCGGGCATCGCGCAAGGCGAGCTGCCACCGCTGTTCGTCATCGGCGCGCAGGGCGATGGACAACTGGTGAACTACCGCTTCCGCTCGCCGTACTACATCGTGGATCGGCTGTTCGGCGCGGCCGAACTGCGCCTGGGCAGTGACAAGGGCGACGTGGTGCGAATCGAGCGCACGGACGGCGTTGCGCGGAGGAACTGACCATGAGCCAAGACGACGCCCCTGACCTTGCCACGCCGCAGGCGGGCAAGGTAGCGCCCGAGGCGGTGGCGCTGCGCGCCCAGCCGCGCCCGGTCACGCGCCTGAATCGGCGCACGCTGGCCATCCTTGCCGGCGGCCTGTCGGTCGCCGTGTTCGGGGCCACGATCTGGTCATTGCAGCCGCAGCGGCGCGGAGCCAGCGAGCAGGCCGAGCTTTACAACGTCGATCGCGTGTCGAAGTCCGAAGGGCTGGACGCGCTGCCAACCGATTACTCGAAGCTGCCGGCCTTGCCGCCCGCCGCACCCGAACTGGGGCCGCCACTACCGGGCGATCTTGGCCCGGCCATCGTGAACTCGCAGCAGCCGGTGACACCGGCCTATACGCCTCCGGGTCACGATCCCGAGGATGCCTTGCGCAAGGAAGCTGATGCGGCGGCGGCTTCGTCGGTGTTCTTCCGCTCGGGCGGCCAAGGCCAGGCCGCCGCCACGGTGGCGCAGGCGGCGCCGGGGGTGCCTGGCGCTGCCAGCGCGCTCGCGGCCTTCGACCCACTCGCTGCCGGGCCGGCCTCTGTGGCTGCACAGCCAGCCGATCCGACCGCCGTGCAGAACCGGCAAGACCAGAAAGAGGCATTCCTGAAAGGCGGCTCTACGGAAACCCGCAATTCCGGCAACCTGGCGCTGCCGGCATCGCCTTATCAGGTGATGGCGAGCACGGTGATCGCCGGCGCGCTGGTGACAGGTATCAAGTCGGACTTGCCGGGCGACGTGATCGCCACGGTGACAGAGCCGGTCTATGACACGGCCACGGGCAAGTTCCTGCTGATCCCGCAGGGATCGCGCATCCTCGGGCGCTACAACAGCCAGGTCAGCTACGGGCAGAGCCGCGTGCAGGTGGTGTGGAACCGGATCATCCTGCCCGATACGTCCTCGCTGACGCTCGACAACCTCGTGGGCACCGACCCGGCCGGCTACGCCGGCCTGGAAGACGACGTGGACTGGCATTGGGATCGCATCGTCGCCGGTGCTGTGCTGACGACGCTGCTGGGCGTTGGCGCCGAGCTGGCCGCGCCGGAGAACCGCCAGGACGGCAACCGCATCGTCATCGCCGGACGCGACAGCGCACAGGACAGCATCAATCAGGTCGGCCAGGAGATGACCCGGCGCAACATGAACATCCAACCCACGCTGACCAGCCGGCCCGGCCTGCCGGTGCGGATCATCGTCAACCGGGATCTTGTGCTGCGGCCGTACCAGCCGCTGTTCTTCAACCGGGGGGCTTCGCAATGAGCACGACCAAGAAGCTGCGGCTCGGGCCGCTGCCCAAGACCGAAAGCGTCAAGCTGACCTTCGCCTGTCCGGCCAGCCTGAAAGCCGACCTCGATCGCTACGCCGCGCTGCACGCGCAGGCGTATGGCGAGGCGGTAGATGCCATGACGCTGATCCCGCACATGCTGGAAGCCTTCATGGCGGGAGACAGGGGATTCAGGAAGGGCACGGCCACGCGGAGCGCGCCATCGAAGCCGGCATGATGGTGTCGTACATCGCCCGCCGCATCCATCGAACGCGCAGCCCCAAGGCTGCGCGTTCTTCGTTCTGGATGCCGCCAAGCCTCTTGGGCTATGATGATGCGGCAGGCCCGCCGTTCCTCGGCAATCAAGCACGACACAGTGCGATGCGGCTTCCCCTCCCGACGCTCTTATGTGGCTCCTAGCCCACGAAGCCGCAGTGCTGCAAAGCGGCCCCGAAAAGAGCTAACCTACTGCCCCACATACGGTTTCAAGCCCTTCGTGATTTACACGAAAGACTTGACACCGGCACTTTTTTGGCTCCTCTTACTGCTTGCGCTGAACGAACAGGTTGCGCTTCGCATCCTCCGGGTACGCGAAGCTGATCTGCCCGTTGCGCACCACGCCCATCACCAGCATGTTGGGCGACAGCGCGTCCTTGTCGTTTTCCGAAAACGACTTGTCGTAGGTCGTGACCACGCCGTAGTAGGGCCGCTTGGGCTGCTCGAGCGCGGCCTTGATGAACGGGCCTTCGAGCTTGCCGCTGGGCACGTTGAACATCGCGTGGGCCAGCAGGTAGGTGGCGTCGTAGGCCTGCGCGGCGGCCATCGGCACCGGGATGCGCTTGGTGTTGAATTTGCGCGCGTAGTTGGAGAGAAACGACGAGCGGCGTTCGTTGCTTGGCTCGGCGATGAAGCTCTGCGCCATCAGCGCGCCTTCGGACGCTTCGCGGGCGCCCTCGATGAAGGATGGGAAGGACAGCGTCCAGGCGCCGACCTGCGGCACCTTCCAGCCGATGGCCTGCCGGCTGCGTGCGATGACGGCGTTTTCGGGGCCCACGGTGTAGCTGAAGATGACGTCCGCGCCGGCCGCCTTGGCCTCCGACAGCTCCTTCGTCAGGTCTTTCACGCCGAGCGGAAAGCGGCCCACGTAGACGGGCTTGAGGTGCTTGGCCGCCAGCGCCTTCTCGACATCCTTGGCGCCCGCCTCGCCGTAGCCGGTGCTGTCGTGCAACACGGCGACCCGTTTCCAGCCGCGCGCCAGCAGGTCGTCGACCACGAAAGGGGCCTGGATGCTGTCCTTGGGCGAGGTGCGAAACACATAGCTCGTGGCCGGCGGATAGGTCGACGTCAATGGCGAGCCGGTGGCGCAGGGCACGATCAACGGCAATTTCGCGTCATTGAAAACCGCCAATGAATTCATCGCCACGCCGGTGTTGCAGAAGCCGATGGTGGCGACCACTTTTTCATTGACGAGGGCCTGGGATTGCGAACGGCCGGTGTCCGGATTGGCTTGGTCGTCCTTGATCACCAGTTCGAGCGAGCGGCCCAGATACCCGCCCACGGCATTGATTTCGTCGACGGCCATCTTCACGCCGTTGAGCATGGGCAGGCCGAAATCGGCCGACGGCCCGGTGAAAGGGCCGATGACGCCGATGCGGATCGGCACCGGCTGCTCTGCGCTTGCCTGGGCGGCCAGTCCCAAAGCCATCAGCAAAAAAACGAATCGGCGATTTGAATGAAGCATTTGGTTTGCGCGCTTTGAAAGGAAGCGCCGAGCCTAATTTCTTTGCGCGCCCGCCAATAGCTAGGGAATGCCCAGTCAATTGCGCACCAATTCCGTCTTTTGTTGCCAATTCAGCACAGGCCGTGTGGCCGGCGACGGACCGAAAAGCGCTCGTGCGCGGCGCGCCCGCGAGCCCCGTCTCAGGGTTTCCGATGAAAGACACCCGAAAAGTGGAACTGACGCCCGTCACACGGGCGTCACCAGCTATGAAAACAATAGCATTCACCTGCGCAACGCAGAAGCTTCCTCGTAAACGCTATATCTAGCCCGACTCTTGCTAAGCAAAATTCCTGACGGATTTCCTGTCACGCAAGATCGAGGACACACAGAGCAATGAACCCCAAGCGTTTCCAACAGCCCGTGGCTGCACTGGTTCTGGGCGCCGCATCGGTCGCCGCGGCCTTCCTCGTGGCCGTGTCGCCGGCCCATGCGTTCTCGAACCCGCCGATCCAGGTCGCGCAGGGCATCGAATACATGTGCGGCGGTGCCGCCAAGGGCGAAGCCGCCTTCATGGAAATGGTGGCGCCGCGCTGGGCCGCCGCCATCGACTTGCGCGTGAACGACGGCAAGGGCGCGCAACAGGCCGGCTTCCCGGCCAAGGCCTCGATCCAGGTGCGCCAGAAGTACACAGGCCAGACGGTGATGCAAGTGCAGACCCAGGCGCCTTACATGCTCGCACGGCTCGAACCGGGCGCCTACGACGTCGACGTGACGCTGGGCGGGCTCACGCTCACGCAGCAGCTGGTCGTGATCGCCGGCATTCCGGCGCGCGCCTCGTTCGTCTGGCCGTCGAACTTCGACATGGCCTCGGTCGCGCCACCGCTGCCCCAGGCGCTGGCACAAACCGCCGCGCGCTGACCCGACGCGGGCCGCAGCGGCCCGCGCGCAGTTAAGTCTTCCTTAAGTCGTGCCCGGCACAGTGCCTTCCTGCGTGGCGTGTCGCCACCACCGCCCGGAAAGGAAGGCTCCGATGTCTCTCACCACCAATCCCCTGTTTCTGTTCTCGCACGCCCGGCCCGTGGCTGCGGCGGCCGGCGCCGCCTTGCTGGTGCTGCTCGGCGGCGCGCTCTCGGCGCAGCCGGCCCAGGCCGCGATGAACCCGCCCATCCACATGGCGCACGGCGTCGAGTACATGAGCGGCGGCATCGGCCAGGACGAGGCGCAGCTGATGGAAACCGTGTCGCCGCGCTGGCCCGCGAGCTTCGAATTCGCGATCAAGGACGGCCGCCGCGCTGATTTCGCGGCCGGCGTGCATGTGACGGTGCGCGACAGCCACGGCACCGCGCTGCTCGACAACGTGGTCTCCGGCGGACCGTTCATGGTGGCGCGGCTCGAGCCGGGCCGCTATGAAGTGGAGGCTCGCATCGGCGGCCAGACGCTGAAGCAAACGCTGCTGGTGTCGCCCGGCGCGCCGGCCAAGGCGCTCTTCGAATGGCCGGCGGGCACCGACATGGCGTCGGCCGGCACGCGCACGGTGCGGTAAGCGAGGCGGCATCGCGCCGCGGGCGGTGCCGAACGGGCGCGCCCGCGACGCTCCAACGCCCGCTATCCGGTTGCCCTGCGCTATAGAAAAAATAGCGACCCAGGCAGCTTTCGACGCCTTGAATGCGCGGCATGCGCCTTGCAGATGACGTGTCCCGGGCAATGCCCGCGTCCCCCCAGTCCTCATGCCGATCCGTCCCCTGAGCGTCCTGACCGCGCTGCTGCACGTCTACATCGCGCTGCGCCTGTTGCCTGCGCTGGCGTCGCTCACGCCTGCGTGGCCGCTGGCGCTCGTGCTGCTGGCGGTGTCGGCGGTCACGATGCCGCTGCCGTTCGTGTCGCGCAGCCAGAAGGCCGGCCGCAAGGCGAAGCCCGCGGGCGAAACGCTGCACTGGATCGGCCTGATCAGCATGGGCTGGTTCTCCTCGCTGTTCGTGCTCACGCTGGTGCGCGACCTCGGCCTGCTGCTGGCTTGGCTGGCGAACGCGCTCGGCGGCCTGCAGGTGCCCTGGGACAAGGTCGGGCCCTGGAGCGCGCTGGCGGTGCTGGCGCTGGCCACGGGCGTGTCGCTGATCGGCTTCGTCAACGCGCGCCGCACGGCCGGCGTGAAGCAGGTCGACGTGCCGATTCGCGGCCTGCCCGCGGCGCTGGCCGGCTTCACGATCGCCCAGCTCAGCGACATCCACGTGGGCCCGACGATCCGCAACGGCTACATCCAGCGCATCGTCGACGCGGTGAACCGGCTCGGCGCCGACGCCATCGCGATCACCGGTGACCTGGTCGACGGCAGCGTGCCCGAGCTGCGCGAGCACATCGCGCCACTGGCAGGGCTGCGCGCGCGCCACGGCACTTTCGTGGTCACGGGCAACCACGAGTACTACGCGGGCGCGCACGCCTGGATCGACGAGCTGCGCCGCCTCGGCCTGAAGGTGCTGCTGAACGAGCACGTGGTGCTGCAGACGCGCAACGTGCGCGGCGCGCAGACCGACGAAGAGCTGTTCGAGAGCGCGCTGGTGCTGGCCGGCGTGACCGATTTCACCGCCGGCCATTTCGACGCCGCGCACGCGAGCGACCCGCACCTGGCGCTGTACGACGCGCCGCCGCTGGTGCACACGCGCGTGCTGCTGGCGCACCAGCCGCGCAGCGCGCCGGTGGCGGCCGCGGCCGGCTACCAGCTGCAGCTGTCGGGCCACACGCACGGCGGCCAGTTCTTCCCGTGGAACCTGTTCGTGCCGATGCAGCAGCCGTTCACGGCCGGCCTGCACAAGCTGCACGACATGTGGATCTACGTGAGCCGGGGCACCGGCTACTGGGGGCCGCCGAAGCGTTTCGGCGCGCCGTCGGAAATCACGCTGGTGACGCTGGTCCCGGCGCAACCCTGAAACGCAGCGGCGTCAGGCCTGCAGTTCGGCCAGCAGTCGCCGCGCGTTCGACGTGGCGGCCGCGTGGATCGGCTTCAGGCCTTCGCGCGCAATGCGCACCGCCACACCCGTGAGCTGACCCGCCGTGCTGGCACCGCGCGCCGTGGCCTGCACGAGCGCGTCGCCATGCGTGGCCGCCTGCGCCGGCGTGAAACTGCCGGCCAGCGAGAAGAGCGCCGTGGCGCCCTGCAGCCATTGCTGCCATGCGCGCTGGGCCAGCGAGGCCTGGCTGCTGTGCCACTGCCGGGCCATCGCCAGGCCCGATTCACTCGCCGCGGCGAGCTTTTCGTGGCCCATCAACTGGAACTCCGCGAGATCGGCCGCGCTGGGCGTGAGCCCGGCTTTGGCGATGCGCTCGGTGCGCATGCGGATCACCGTGCCGGACGACAGCAGGGTCTCGTGGGTCTTGAGGGCCAGGTCGACCCATTGCATCAGCGGGCTGGCCACGCGGGCGGTGGTACTGAAGGACGACATGGGAAGAGGGCACGTAGGGGAACAGAGGGCCACTATAGGCCTGCAAAGTGAAAATTGTTGCAGTGCAACATTTCCTGACCGTCATTTCACCGATCGATTGCTTTCTGCGGGCAATATTTAACGTTTGTTGTGGTTGTTGCCGGCATCCGCACGCAAGCGCCGTGCGCGCGCCTCGGTGACGAGGTAGGCGACGAGCGCCACGGCCAGCGGCAGCAGGTAATACTGCGCGCGGTAGGCCAGCAGCGCCCCCAGCAGCCGGGTGCTGGGCACCTCGTGCGCCAGCAGCGCGACGAACACGGCCTCCAACACGCCGAGCCCCGCCGGCACGTGCGTGACCACGCCCGCCACGGCGGCGACCAGCAGCACCGCGAGCACCTGCGGATACCCGACCTCGCCCTGCAGCAGCACCCAGATCACGCCGCCGATGAGCGACCAGTTGACGCACGACATCGCCAGCTGCAGCAAGGCCATCGGCAAGCTCGGCGTTCGCAGCGCATGGCCGCGCACGCGCCAGACGTGGCCATCGGAGAACGCACACAGCGCCAGGTAGGCCAGCGACACCATGAGCAGCACCGCGCCGAGCATGCGCAGGCCGCCGCCGTCGATCTTCCAGTCGGGCGGCAGCGCCATCGGCCAGAAGCAGAAGGCCGCGCCGGCCACCACGAGGTAGCCGAGCCAGTTGGTCAGCATGCTGAAGCCCAGCACGCGCGTGATGGTCTCGTTGCCCAGCCCCAGGCGCGAGTACAGCCGGTAGCGAAAGGCCACGCCGCCCACCAGCGAGCCGAAGTTGAGGTTGAAGGCGTAGCTGATGAAGGTCACGCCGACCACGGTGCCCGCGCCGAGCCGGTGCTTCGTGAGATGGCGCCCGAGCAGGTCGTAGGTGCTGTAGAGCCCGAAGCTGGCGGCGGCCAGCGCGCCGGCCGCGAGCAGCGTGGTGCCCGGCAATGCGCGCAGTGCGGCGAACACCTCGGCCCAGTCGATGGTGCGCGCCTGTTTCAGCAGCAGCCAGGCGATGGCGCCGAAGAAGGCCCAGATCGCCACGCGCCGCGCCCACGGCCACCAGGGCCGGTGCGTGAGGGCCAGGGATGCGCTCATGCCGTCTCCGTGCGCGTCGTGCCCTCGTCGCCGCGCTTCTTCTGCTGCGCCATGAGATCGGTCGCCTCGGCCGGCGTCAGGCGCGGTGCGTGGCGCGGCAGGCGGTTCAGCCACGACGGGTACCAGCGCAAGAAGTGGAAGACGAAGAAGCTGCGCACCAGCCGCCAGCCGCTCCATTCGCTGGCCAGGTCGTGCGTGCCGATCTGCTTGCAGCTGTGCTGCATGAGATGGTCCATGCGCTCCCACAGCACCTTGTTGAACGCGGTGTCGCGCACGACCACGTTGGCCTCCAGGTTGAGCGACAGGCTCAGCGGGTCGAGGTTGCTCGAGCCCACGGTGCTCCAGCGGTCGTCCATGAGCGCGACCTTGCCGTGCAGCGGGCGGTCGCAGTACTCGTAGATGCGCACGCCCGCGTGCAGCAGGTGGTGGTACAGCATGCCGGCGGCCGTCTTCACGATCGGCATGTCGGGCTCGCCCTGCAGGATGAGCCGCACGTCGACGCCCCGGCGCGCCGCGCGCCGCAGCTCCTTGATGAGCCGGTAGCCCGGAAAAAAGTACGCGTTGGCGATCACGATGCGCTCGCGCGCAGCGCGGATCGCGGCGCGGTAGTGGCGCTCGATGTCGTTGGTGTGGCGGCGGTTGTCGCGCGTGACGAAGATCGCGTCGGCCTCGCCCGCCGCGGCCTGCAGCTGCGACGCGGGCGGTGCCTGCTTCAGCCTTCGCCGGAACCAGCCCACGCCCTTGCCGCCGACTGCAATCGCGCGCAGCACGAACTGATGGATCTCGGCCACGATCGGCCCGGCCAGCTCGACCGCGTAGTCCTGCTTGGCCTTGGGACCGAAGTCGAGCAGGTGGTCCTCGGAGTAGTTGATGCCGCCCACGAAGGCGCGCTCGCCGTCGACCACCACGATCTTGCGGTGCATGCGGCGGAACACGTTGAGCCGCTGGCCCAGGAAGCGCTGGCCCGGGTCGAACACGCGCACCTTGACGCCGGCCGTGGCCAGGCTCTCGAGGTACGCGTGCGAGAGATCGGGCGAGCCGAAGCCGTCGATCATCAGGTCGACCTTCACGCCGCGCTGCGCCGCCGCGCGCATGGCCGCATGCAGCGCCAGGCCCACCTTGTCCTCGAACAGGATGAAGGTCTCGATGATCACTTCGCGCCGCGCCGCGCCGATCGCTTCGAACACGCGCGGAAAGAATTCCTCGCCGTTCTCCAGCAGGTCGATGCGGTTGCCGCCGGTCCAGTGGCCGGCGCGCTCGGGGGTGTCGCGCATGGGGGCCTCGCTGCTCACAGGTCGATGTCCGCCACCAGCGGGGCGTGGTCCGACAGATGCGACCAGGGCCGGCGCGGCAGCACCACGGGCGCGTGCGCGCCCGCGTTGCGCACGTAGATGCGGTCCAGCGGCAGCAGCGGCAGGCGCGCCGGAAAGGTGCGCGCGGCGCGGCCGTGGGCATGCACGAACACCTCGCGCAGCGACGCGCCTTCGGCCAGCACGTCGTGCGCGCGAGCGCGCCAGTCGTTGAAGTCGCCCGCCACGATCAGCGGCGCGTCGGCCGGCACCTCGTCGCGCACGATGTGGCACAGCAGCTCCAGCTGCTGCTGGCGGTGCGCCTCGGCCAGCCCGAGGTGCGCGCAGATCGCATGCACGTCGACCGTGCGCCCGGGCAGGCGCAGCACGCAGTGCAGCAGGCCACGCTTCTCGGGGCCGCTCACCGACACGTCGTGGTTGCGGAAATGCACGATCGGAAACTTCGACAACACGGCGTTGCCGTGGTGCCCCTTCGGATACACCGCGTTGCGCCCGTAGGCGAACTGCGGCCACATGGTGTCGGCCAGGAATTCGTAGTGCGGCGCCTCCGGCCAGTTGTTCACCGTGCGCGAATGGCGCGCGTGCGTACCCATCACCTCCTGCAGGAACACCACGTCGGCGCCCACCGTGCGCACCGCGTCGCGCAGCTCCGGAAGGATGAAGCGGCGATTGAGCGCCGTGAAGCCCTTGTGGGTGTTCACGGTCATGACCTTGAGCGAGGCCGGTGCGGCGGCGACAGCGGCCTCGGGCAGCGGGGAAGTGATGGGGGAGGACATCGGTGTTCCCGTTGTACGTGGCCGCGCCCGCGCCGACTGTAGGAACGCGCCACCTTCTTCGCGTGCCTTTCACGCAAGGGCGGCGGGCTCCTACAGGCAGGCCTGCCGCACGCCCACACAGCGCCCGAAACGAGGCTCCTACGGTGGTTTCAAAGCCGATGCCAACGCGCTCGTGCTTTGTGCCTTTTTCCATCTGCAAAGGAGCTTTCCATGATGACCACCCTGCAACGCCTGACGATCCCCACCGCGCTGCTCGCCGCCCTGCTGGGCGCGGGCCTCGCCCAGGCCCAGAAGCCGGCACCTGTCGAACCGATGGCGGGCGACAGTTCGATGCCCGTCTCGCGCGAAGCCGTGAAGGCCGAGGCCCGCGCACAGAACCGCAACAACGCCAACAGCGTGGTGCCCAAGGGCGAGGCCAGCACCACCGTGAACCACCAGCCCAACGCGATGCCGTCGCCCACCGGCGAGCGCTCGCGCGCCGAGGTGCGCGCCGAGACGCAGCACGTGAAGCCGCGCTTCGGCCAGCCGGGCGAGCGTCCGGCGGTGCCGACCAACCCGACCGAGAAGACGGGCACGCCGCAGTAACACCGCGCGCCCACGAAAAAGCCCGCGATGCTTTGCGCATCGCGGGCTTTTTTCCTGCCCTGTCCTGGAGGCCGGCTCCCTTCAGCCGGCCGCCTGGTCGTCAGCTCTTGGCCGGGGCTGCACCGTGGTGGCCTTCATGCCCACCGCGATGGAAGCGATGGCCGTGGCCCGCGAACTTCGCGGTCTCGGCATCGAAGGTCTTCTGCTGCTCGGGCGTCAGCGCGGCGTAGAAGGTCTTGGTCGCTTCGGCGCGCTTGGCGAACCGGGCGCTGCGCTCGGCCTGGCGGGCCTGCATGTGCTCCAGGCGCTGCGGCGTGGTCAGCTTGGCGAACTCGGCGCGGTCCATGCGCTGCGGGCGGGCAGCACCGGCCGGCGGCTGGCTGGCCTCGGTGAAGCTGCTCCACGCGCCTTCCTGGGCGCTGGTGAGCTTGAGCTTGTCCTTCAGCGCGGCCAGGCGCTTGGCACGGTGCTCCTTCATGCGCTCCATGCGCTGGGCCGGGTCCATGCGCTTGTGCTGCGCCTTGGGTGCGGCGGTGGCATCGGCGGGGGCCGTGGCGGCCGTGGGTGCAGCGGTCGACGGCGCGGTGGCGGCCGGCGCCTGAGCGAAGGCACCCGAAGAGGCGAGGGCGGCCGAACCCAGCAGGCTGGCCCAGACGATGCGTTGGCGAAGAGAGATCATGAGAGTCGCTTCCTTTCGAAGAAGTCCGCCACCAAAGGGCAGCGGGTGAGACGAAGTGTGGAGCGCCTCTGTAACGCGTCCGTGAGCCGAACGTGAGCGTGCGTAAAGAAGCATGAACCGCAGCGCGGTGCTGCCGCCCGCAGCGTGACTTATTTGGGCCGGGGCGCCTTCAACCCGCGGTCGGGCACCTGCAGCTTGCCGGCGCGCAGCGCCGCCACCGCGAGCACCACGGCGCGCGCGACATTGCGCACCTCTTCCTGCACGTCGGCATCGGCGTCCAGCGCCTCGTGGCTGGTGGCATAGGGCGCGTAGTAGCCGATGTAGCGGTCCAGCCGCGCCTGCGCGCCGGCGTCGACCAGGCCCATCCAGTCGAGCCAGTCCGTGAGGTTGCGGCGCAGGCCCTCGGGGCCGGCCACGTCGCCATGCACCACCACGCCGTAGACGCGGCCTTCCAGGTGCTTGGGGTAGCCCCAGCCTTCGAGCTCCAGTGCCTTGGCCTCGTCGGGCTTCTTGCCGTGCGTGCTGGTGGGGTCGGGGTTGCCGCCGTCGGCGCACACGAGGCGGTCGATCATGAGCTTCAGCGGGCTCGCGGCCTGGTACCAGTGCGTGGGCGTGAGCACGATCACGCCGTGGGCGGCCACCCAGCGTTCGTAGATCTCGTTCATCCAGTCGCCGGTCTGGCGCAGCGCGTGGTTGGGGTAGCAGCTGCAGGGCCAGTGGCACAGCGGCATCGCGGTCGAGACGCAGCCCTTGCACGGGTGGATGTGGCGGCCGTAGTCCGAGGTGAGCCGGCTCAGGTCGAGCACGTCGACCTCGATGCCGCCGCCTTCGAGCACCTCGCGCGCGCACTGCGTGAGGCGCCAGGTCTTGGAGATTTCGCCGGGGCAGGTGCCGTCGTTGCGCGGCGAGCCGTTGACCAGCAGCACGCGCGAGCGCGTCTCGGGCCGGCCCCAGGCGTCCTGCGCCGCGTCGATGCGCGCGCGGGCGTCGAGCCAGTCGACCGACAGCTCGTAGTCGGGGTCGGCATAGCCGGGCCCGGCGCGGCGCGTCACGGGCGCCTTGCGGCCTTCGTCGTAGGCTTGCCAGGCGATGTCTTCCAGACGCCGCAGCGCCTCGGTCTCGGCCCGGAACGCCGGGTCGTGGAAGCTCTGCATGAAGCGGTCGTGGAACTCGGCGCGCTGCAGCATCGGCGGCGCCTGTCCCTTGCGTATCGTGGGAGGCATGACCGCAATCTAGGCCGCGCACCGGCCGGCGCGAACCGAACGTCGCGCCGTCTTTCGGTAGGCGGGCGACTACAGGCTCAGCCGAGCTTGCCGTTCTGGAAGTCGTGCACCGCCTGCTTGATCTGCTCGGGCGTGTTCATCACGAAGGGCCCGTACTGCGCGATGGGCTCGTTCAGCGGCCGGCCCGCGATGAGCAGCGCGCGCGCCGGGCTGTGGTTGCTGGCGCCGGCGCGCAGCACCGTGCCGTCGCTGCCGGGGTCGTTCGCCAGGATGGCCATGCGCCGCGTCGGCACCTCGCTGCCCGCGATCCACAGCGATTCGCGGAACACGTAGACCAGCGCGTTGTGGTCAGGCGGCAGCGGCTGCGCGAACTCGGCGCCGGGCGGCAGCGTGATGTCCAGGTACAGCGGTTGGGTGTGCGCGCGCTGCTCCGCGCCCACGACGCCGTGGCTGGTGCCGGCGATCACGCGCACATGCGCGCCGCTGGCGGTGGTGAACTCGGGGATCTCGCTGCTGCGGATGTCGCGGTACCAGGGCTCGCGCATCTTGTCCTTGGCGGGCAGGTTGAGCCAGAGTTGAAAGCCTTCCATCAGGCCTTCTTCCTGCTCGGGCAGCTCGCTGTGCACGAGGCCGCGGCCGGCCGTCATCCACTGCACGCCGCCGTTCTCGAGCAGGCCTTCGTGGCCCGCGCTGTCGCGGTGGCGCATGCGCCCGGCGATCATGTAGGTGACCGTCTCGAAGCCCCGGTGCGGGTGGTTCGGAAAGCCGCCGATGTAGTCGCCCGGGTTGTCGCTGCCGAAGGCATCGAGCATCAGGTAGGGGTCGAGCCGCTTCTGCAGCGGCTGCTGCAGCACGCGGGTGAGTTTGACGCCGTCGCCGTCACTGGTGGAAACACCGGCCACGATGTGGTCGATGCCGCGCGGGGTGGCGACGGGATCGGTGGGGTGGTGGTGGGCGTGGACGTTCGTCATGCCGCCCATGGTGGCACCAAAGCCCCGACCGCGCCACCGGTGGGGGTGCCCGCCGCCCGGAGCCGTTCAGCTCAGCGCGGCCACTGCTGGCGCTGCCAATAGCAGTACTGCCAGCGCGTCTCGAAGCCCGCGCGGCGGTACAGCGCCAGCGCCGGCTGGTTCTGCGCGTCGACCTGCAGGAACACCCGTTCGACGCCGCGCGCCAGCGCCGCCTGCGCCAGGCCGGCGAGCACGCGCCCGGCCAGGCCGCGCCCGCGCTGCGACTGTTCGGTGCGCATGCCGTGCACGCTGGCCCAGCCGTGGCCGAAGGCCATGGCGCCGGCCGCCACGGTGGCGCCGTTTTCGCGCACGCTGGCAAAGAGCGAGCCCGTGGCGCGCGACAGCGAACGCACGCGGTGCACGCCGTCGACCGGGTCGAAGCCTTCGCCCAGGAACAGCGCGGCCCAGTCCGGATCGGGCGACGCGTCGACGTCGGCCAGCCGCGCGTCCGCCGCGACGAGGTCGCGCATGCGCCGCGCCGAGCCGGTCTGCACGCAGGTCGGGCTGTCGGCCATGTAGTGCCGGCGCGCGAGTTCGGCGCGCAGCGTGTCGAAGCAGGCGGCGTCGGCCAGCCGCAGCGCGGGCGCGACCTGGCGGCTGTCGCAGCGGTCTTCGATGCGGTCGAGCGTGGCGGGCTCGACCGGGTCGCGGTGCAGCGGCACGGCCGAGCGGGCGCGCTTGACGGTGCCGCGGTCGAAGGGCAGCAGCCAGCCGTCGAGTTCCTCGCAGGCCTCGGGCGCCACCGCCGCGACGGTGGCGCGCTCGATGGCTTCGATGTCGTGCGGGGCAATGCTCATTGCACGGCTTCCGGCGGCGCGTACTTCGCCGCAGCCACGCTCTTGAGCAGCGCCTCACGCTGGTTGCGGCTGATGCCGCGCACGCTCTCGGCCACCCACTTGGTGCGGTCGGGATCGATCTGGCCGTCGCGCCGCCATTGCTCCAGCACGGCCTGCGGCTTGTGCAGCATGGCCGCGAGCCAGACCGCCTGCGCCGGTTCGAGCGTGCGCGCGCTGCGCTTGAAGTAGCGTCGCGCCGCAGCCTCGCCGCCGCAGAGGTTGCCGCCCCACGGGGCGTTGTCCAGGTACAGCTGCAGGATGCGGGCCTTGCCCAGCGTCTGCTCCATCTCGACCGCGTACAGCAGCTCGCGCAGCTTGCGCTCGGCCGTGCGGTCGCTGCCGGTGACCAGCAGCTTCGCCAGCTGCTGCGTGAGCGTGCTGCCCCCGCGCCGGGTCTGGCCGGGCTTCTGGTTGTGGTCGATCGAGGCCAGGATTTCGGTCAGGTCGTAGCCGGCGTGGCTGAAGAAGCGCTGGTCTTCCGCCGCGATGACGGCGCGCGCGAGCCAGCTGTCGTTGGCCAGCTTGCCCGACGGGCCGCAGCTGGTGCGCGCGCCCAGCATGGCCTCGGTGCCCAGCCCTTCGACCGTGAACTGGCCGATGGCCGGCTGCACCGCGAAGGTGGCGTCGGGCAGCAGCAGCTGCGCCTGCAGCGCCAGCGTGCCGCCGATGCGGGCACGCTGCAGCTCGGGCAGCGCCGGCACCAGCACGGCATACCAGCGGGCGATGGGCGCGTCCTGCACGCGGACGTCCAGCTGCAGGTTCTTCGGCGCGAGGCGGCCGGTCCAGGTGCCCTGCAGCAGGGCGTTGCTGTCGGCCGCCTGGGGCGTGGCCTCGAAGGTGCCGGCCAGCGTGTTGCCGTCGCGCCGCACGGTGGCCACCAGCCGCTCGACCTTGATGGGCTGCGTGCCGAGCGCAGGCACGTCGGCGCTGCACGGCGCGCAGCGCATCTGCTGCTGGCCGGTTTTCTCGTCCCAGGTGAAATGCACGGTGCCGAAGCGGGTGTCGAGCGCGTGGCCGTTCAGCCGCGGCGCGAACCAGGACGAGGTCGCCAGGCGCACCGCGGTGGGCACGCCAATCTCGAACGAGAGCGGGCCGGCCTTCACCGTGGTGCTCCATTCGCCCGCCGCCGGCGCAAGGGCGATCTTGGCGATCAGGAAGATGGCCACCAGGGCGGTCAGGACGAGGGCCAGCAGCCCGAAAAGCACGAATCGCAGGGTCTTCTTCACAAACACGTTCTCATCACATCGGTCTTGCCACGGTGACAGCTTGCCACGGACCGTGCGACTGGCCGCTGGCCGCCGCCCAGTACCAAGCCGAAGTGTCGGTGAAAGCCGTGCCTTGGGCGTCGACGATGCGCTCGCAGACGCGGAAATTTGCCGTACCGTGCCGTTGCGCCACAAAACAGCGCCACATCCGCGCCTGCGCGTCGCGTTCCAGCCGCGCCTGCTCGATGCGGTAGCCCAGCGCGCGATAGCAGTCGGCGGCCGGATGCAGCATGCGCGTGGGCCGGTTCACGGCGCGCATCACCAGCGTCTGGTGGCCGTCGGTCATGCGGCCGATGGCGCCCGGGAAGCGATCGGCAAAGCGCTGCTCGACCTCGCTCAGCGCCAGCGGGCGCAGCGGCACGCCGTCCCACTGGCTCGGCCATTCGTGGGAACCCACGGCGTCGGCCTCTTCGGCGGGCGCGCGCAGCGCCGCGGCGGCCGACCAGAGCACGCACAGCAGCATCGCCAGCGCGAAGGCGCTCTTGTGGCCCACGCGGTTGATGAAATGGTTGGCGAACCAGCGCTCAACGAACGGTATCGACACGGCGGCCTCCTTCGGCGGTGATCAGGCCCGGCAGCGGGCGGTCGAGTTCGATGCGCGGTGCGACGCGCGCCGGCACCATCAGGCGCGCGATGGCGCCGCACACCACGGCCAGCAGCACCAGCCCCAGCGCGTTGTGCGCCCACGGCGCGAGCGCATGGCCGGCGCCTTCAAAAGCGATCAGCACGCTGTTGCGCACGATGTTGCCGGCCAGCACCAGCAGGCCGACGGCCGGCAGGCGGCGCAGGAAGGCGTGGTCGCCGCGCCGCGCCCACAGCGCGACCGCGCAGGCCGTGAAGTAGCCCAGCCACACCATCTGCACGCCCGAGCAAGGCGCGTCGACGATCACCAGGCGCCCGTCGACCATCAGCGTCGCGCCTTCGCGCGCCACCTCAAAGCCCGGTGCGAGCAGCCAGCGGCTGGCCTCGGCCGTCACCACGCGCAGCGGGTAACCGGCGTAGAACTGCAGCGACGACAGCAGCGGCAGCGCCAGCACCGACAGCCCCGCCACCGGCAGCGCCGCCACGCCGCGCGGCAAAAAGGCCAGCAACCCGGCCGCGAGCGACAGCACCGCCACCAGCCCCGAGGCCAGCGGCGGCAGCGCGGGCAGGCCACCGAGCCCCGTGCGCAGCAGCGTGGCGAGCACGGTGCCCACGCCGGCCAGCGCCAGCCAGCCCAGGCGCGGCGAGGCGCGCAGCTCGCGCCGGCACTGCCAGGCGAGCGCGGCCAGGGCGACCAGCGCCACGAGCCCCAGCGGATCGTCGGAACCGTCCTGCAGGCGGCGCGCCATCCAGACCCAGGTGGGCGCGAGCGCGGCGCACTGCAGCGCGAGCCAGCCGAAGGCCGGCGTGCGGTCGATGCGGATGGCCCAGTCCACGACGCGCGGATGGTGGTGGGCCAGGGTTGCCAGCGACATGGTCGTACGTCCTGTTCAGGCGGTGAAGCGGCGCGGGTCGTTGCGGCGCGCACGGCGGCGCAGCATGGCCAGCATCGACAGCACGACGGCGATCGCGCCCAGCGTTTCAGGCTCCGGCGTGCTCGGCACCTCGGCGCCCAGGGCCAGGTCGCTCACGCCCTGCGGCATCGGCAGCGGCTGGTTCACGTCCACGCTGTTCTGCGGCGCGACGTTGCGCACCACCTTGTCCACCGCGATGAAGCTGGTGTACTGCGTGAGCAGGCTGTACTTCAGGCCCAGCTCGGTGATGCGGTCCTTGAAGGCGGCGCTGCCTTCGAGCGCTTCCTGGTCGCTCAGGCTCTGGATGCGGTGGCGTGCCCACAGCGTGCGCAGCGCGGCGGTGTCCTGGCGCGTCTGCGGCGTGATGCGCACCTCCTCGCGGTAGGGGCCGGTGGCGGCCTGGCCTTCGATGATCACGCGGCCCTTGGGCTGTCCATTCGAATCCGGGCGCCACTTGCCGAACACGATCACCGGGCGCTCGCCCAGCACGTCGGGCAGCGCCTGCGGCTCCACGTCGTACACGTCCAGGCCGCCGAAGGTGGCCTTCACGTTCGTCAGCACGGGCGACTCCACCATGCGGCGAAAGCGCGCGGCCTGCTCGGGTGCCTGCACCGGGTCGGTGATGATGAAGGGCTCGCCCATGCCGGCGCGCGCAATGCCTTCCATGAGGCTGCGGTTCACCGACGAGCCGATGCCGAAGGCGAACACGTTGGCCTTGGAGAGGTTGTTGCGCACCAGCTCGAAGGCTTCGCGCTCGACCGTCACGTAGCCGTCGGTCACCACCACCACGGTGCGCGACACGTTCGCGGCCTTGGGCTCGGCGTACACGCGCTTGAGCGCCGGAATCAGCTCGGTGCTGCCGCTGCCGCTGTAGTTCTTGATGGTGGAGAGCGCCTGTTCGATGTTGGCGCGCGTGGCCGGCACCGACTGCGGCGACAGCATCTTGTTGCTGCCCGAGAACAGCAGCACGTTGAAGGTGTCGCTGGGGCGCAGGCCGCCGATCAGGCGTTCGAGCACGGTCTTGGCGGTGTCCAGCGGAAAGCCGTGCATCGAGCCCGAGATGTCGACCACGAAGATGTAGTCGCGCGGCGAGATGGCGCTGGCGGTCACGGCCTTGGGCGGCTCGACCATGGCGAGGAAGAAGTTTTCTGCGTTCTCTCCCTGGCCCTTGTAGAGCATGAGGCCCGATTCGATCTTCTCGCCCGCCAGGCGGTAGTCGAGCACGAAGTCGCGGTTGTCGGCGGGGCGGCCGTCGGCACCGAGCGTGATGTCGGCGTGCTGGTCTTCGTCGCGTTTCTTCACGTCGATGGCGTGCGTGGCGGAGCGGATTTCCTTCAGGCCCATCGGCGTGTCGATGCTTGCCGTGAGCTTGAAGCTCGTGCTCGGTGCCACGCCGGCGCGCAGCGTGGGCTGCGCCGGCCATGGGGCCTTGGCGTTCTCCGACTGCGGCGAGTTGTAGCGCGGGCCGACCACGGTCGGGAACACGAACTGGTAGTTGCCCGACTGCGGCACCAGCAGCTCGGTGTAGCGCAGCTCCACCTTCACGTCGTCGCCCGGCAGGATGTTGGCGACGTTCATCTGGAACACGTTGGGCAGGTGCTGCTCGAGCAGCGCGGCGGTCTTGCCTTCCTTCTTGGCGACGTCGTATTCGATCTTCGCCTGCTGCTTCTCGCGGATCTGCGCCGTGATCAGGCGGTCGGCCAGGCGCACGTTGAGGCCGCTCACGGCCGCCTTGGTGGAACCGGGGAACACGTACTTCGCCTCGATGGCGCGCTGGCCTTCGTTGCGGTAGGTCTGCGTGACCGTGACGTCGGCGATCACGCCCGAAATCTTGACCGAGACCTCGGTGCCCTTCAGCGGCAGGCGATCGACCGAGGGGTCGTCGCTCTTGACGAAGAAATACGGGCTCTCGGTCTTCAGGCGCGGACCGGCGGGCGCTTCCTGCGCGTGGACCGGGCGGGCGCCCATGGCGATGAAACCCACGGTGGCCAGGCTCACGGTGGCGAGCCAGAGCCAACGGCCGGGGCGTGGGGTGGTGGGGGTGTCCATGGCGGGTGTCCTTCTGCGTGCGAACTTGCACGGCCCTCACTGTCGTGAGCGTGCGAGAAGGCAGTTGGAAGGCGCGTTGAAGTCGCAACCCCCGCAGGCGCCGCTGTGTGAAGTCTGTGTGAAGTGCGCGGCGCGGCGGCTTCATACGGCCTTCGGATCGGGCGGAGAGCATCGGCGCCTCATCACGAAAAAACCCGGAAAAGAGGGGAGAAACCCATGCTTCAACTGTTGAAGGCCCTGCAGGCTTCGGTGCTGGTCAAGGTGGCCGGCCTGTTCTTCCTGCTGCTGGTGCTGTGCATTCCGCTGGCGCGCATCGACGACCTGAACCGCGCCCGCGGCGAGAGCCAGCAGGAGGCCGCGCGCGAGCTCGCCGAGTCTTATGCCGGGCCGCAGGCCATGGTCGGCCCGCTGCTGCTGGTGCCGTACGTGGAGCGCTGGATGGAGCCGCTGCGCGACGCGCAGGGCAAGGTGATCGGGCAGGCCCCGCAGAGCAAGGAGATGGTGCACGCCGTGTTCCCCGACAAGCTGCACATCGAGGGCGACATGGCGCCGCAGGAGCGCTACCGCGGCATCTTCCGCATTCCGTTCTACACGCTCACGGCCGCGCTCGGCGGCGGCTTCGCGGGCTTCGACCCGCAGGCCGTGCCGCACAGCGAAAGCGGCTCGTCGATCGAGTTCCGCCCGCCGTTCGTCGCCTTCCACGTGAGCGACCTGCGCGGCCTCGACGGCTCGCCCGCGCTCACCGTCAACGGCGAGGCGCTGCGCTTTCGCCAGCGCGTGCCCGGCCTGCCCGACAACGCCACGTACGCCGACGGCATCCACGCGCCGCTCACGGGCGCCGCGCTCGCCGCCTGGCAGACGGGCAAGCCGCTGGCCTTCGACATGAAGCTCTCGCTGGTGGGCCAGGACACGCTCTCGATGGTGCCGATCGCCGAAGAAACCACCGCGCACCTGCGTTCGCCGTGGGCGCACCCCAGCTTCGGCGGGCGCTTCCTGGCCACGCAGCGCGAGGTGACGCCGCAGGGCTTCGACGCGCACTGGCGCGTGTCCTCGCTCGTGACCACGGCGCGCGAGCAGGTGCGCGCCGGCCTGTGGGGCGGCGAAGGCGATGCCGCGCAGAACGCCGCGGCGGCCGTCGTGCGCACCGCGCCCTCGGCGTCCATGTCGCGCCATGCCTCGGGCCCGCTGCAGACCTTCGACGTGTCGCTCGCGCAGCCCGTCAACGTGTATTCGATGAGCACGCGGGCCGGCAAGTACGGCGCGCTCTTCATCGGCCTGGTGCTGATGGCGGCCTTCATGTTCGAGCTGTTCCGCAAGCTGCGCCTGCACCCGGTGCAGTACGGGCTGGTGGGCCTGTCGATCGCGCTGTTCTTCTTGCTGCTGCTCGCGCTGTCGGAGAAGTTCGCCTTCTGGATGGCCTACGCGGGCGCGGCCGGTGCCAGCGTGGCGCTGCTGGCCGTGTACTTCAGCGCGGTGCTCGAAGGCTGGCGCCGCGGCCTGTCGTTCGCCGCCTTCGTGGCGCTGCTGTACGGCGCGCTCTACGGCCTGCTGGCCTCGGAAAGCAACTCGCTGCTGCTGGGCGCGCTGCTGATCTTCGGCATGCTGGCCGCGCTGATGCTCGTGACGCGCAAGGTCGACTGGTATGCGCTGTCGCGCCGCAGCGAACCCGCCCCGGCCACCCCGGTGGCCACGGTGGCCACGGTGGACGCATGAGACTGCTGCGCGCCATCCCCGGCGTGCTCGGCTGGCTGCTGCTGGCCGTGCTGTGCGCCTGGGCCTGGCACCTGAAGGACCCGCACCTGCGCTTCCTGCGCGAGGAAGAGCTGCCGCTGCTCCTCGCCGCGCTGTGCGCCGCCGCCGCGATCGCCTGGCGCAGCGCGCGCGGTGCGCGCCGTGTCGTGGCGCTGGCCCTGACGGTGGGCGCGATGTTGACGGCGCTGGGCCACGAACTGGCCTCGCGCCAGCACCGGCTGGAAGTGAATGCGGCCTCGGGCCCGGTGGCGCAGGCACTGGGCGCGCGCTTCATCGTCGGCTACGACGACGCGAACGACCTGCGCGAGCTGGCCCGCCGGGGCCTGATCGGCGGCATCTTCGTCACCGGCCGCAACGTGAAGGGCCGCAGCGCCGACACCCTGCGCGCGGAAATCGCCAGCCTGCAGGCGCTGCGGCTCGCGGCCGGCCTGCCGCCGCTGGTGGTCGCGACCGACCAGGAGGGCGGCGGCGTCTCGCGCCTGTCGCCGATGGTGCCCCGCCAGCCGGCACTCGCCAGCCTGCTGGAGGCCGACGTGCTCGCACACGAACTGTTGCAACGTGCCCGCGCCTACGGCGCGCAGCAGGGCGGGGCGCTCGCCGCGCTGGGCATCACGCTGAACTTCAGCCCGGTGGTCGACCTGCGCCCCGGCCGCGCCCCGGGCCGCTGGGACCTGCACACCCGCATCGAGGAACGCGCCATTTCCAGCGACCCCGACGTCACCGCGCAGGTGGCGCTCGCTTACGAGCAGGGCCTTGAATCGGCTGGCGTGCGCGGCACGCTCAAGCACTTTCCCGGCCTGGCCGGCGTGACCGAGGATACGCACCACATGGGTGCCGAACTGCGCACGCCCGTGGCCCGGCTGGCCGCGCACGACTGGAAGCCGTTTCAAGACGTGTCGAAACATTCGGATGCCGCGATCATGCTGGGCCATGTCATCCTTCGGGAACTCGACGCGGACGCGCCGGTCTCTTTCTCACGCAAAATCGTGCGGCAGGTGATTCGAGGCGAATGGGGCTTTCAGGGCCTGCTCGTCACCGACGACCTCACGATGGGCGGGGCCTACAACCGAGGTCTTTGCAACGCCACGCTGGGCGCACTCGACGCCGGGGTGGACCTGCTGCTCATCGCCTACGACCACGACAAGTATTTCGATGCCATGCACTGCGCGCTGGAAGGCGTGCGGCGCGGCGCGCTCGATCCCCGGGTGACGGAACGCCCGCGCGCGCCACGGCTCCAACCTCTTCGCTAGCCCCCATCCCATGTCCCAAGAACCTCGCCCTTCCCAACCCGCCGGTGCGCTGCGCCAGCTCCCGTGGAAACGCATCGCCGGCTGGAGCGCCATCGCGGCCGGTGCCGGCGCCGTCGCGCTGCTGGGCGCCGCCATCGTGGGGGTGGTCGCCATCTACCCGAAGCTGCCCGACATTTCCGAGCTGGCCGACTACCGGCCCAAGCTGCCGCTGCGGGTGTACACGGCCGAGGGTTCGCTGATCGGCGAGTTCGGCGAGGAGCGCCGCAACCTCACGCCCTTCGCGAACATTCCGAAGGTCATGAAAGATGCCGTGCTGGCCGTGGAAGACGCGCGCTTCTACGACCACGGCGGCGTGGACTACAAGGGCTTCGCGCGCGCGGCCGTGGCCAGCTTCAAGGGCGGGCGCAAGCAGGGCGCCTCGACCATCACGATGCAGGTGGCGCGCAACGTCTACCTGAGCTCGGAGCGCACGCTCAGCCGCAAGGCCTCGGAAATCGTGCTGGCCTTCCGGCTCGAGCAGCAGCTGAGCAAGGACCAGATCCTGGAGATCTACCTGAACCAGATCTACCTGGGCAACCGCGCCTACGGTTTCGCCGCCGCCTCCGAGGCCTACTTCGGCAAGCCGCTGCAGCAGGTGACCATCGCCGAGGCCGCGATGCTGGCCGGCCTGCCGAAGGCGCCCGGCGCCAACAACCCGGTGGCCAACCCGCGCCGCGCCCGGGCGCGCCAGCTCTACGTGATCGACCGCATGCACGAGACCGGCTTCATCACCGCCGAACAGGCGGCCGAAGCCAAGAAGGAAGAGCTGCACCTGCGCGACGCCGCCGACCCGAACCGCCTGCACGCCGAGTACGTGGCCGAGACGGTGCGCCAGATGATGTACGCGCAGTACGGCGACAGCATCTACACCAGCGGCATGAAGGTCTACACCTCGCTGGTGGCGGCCGACCAGGCCGCGGCGTACAAGTCGCTGCGCAAGGGCATCATGGATTACGAGCGCCGTCAGGTGTACCGCGGCCCCGAGAAGTTCGTCGACCTGCCGGCCAGCGGCCAGAAGGAGATCGACGAGGCGGTCGACGAAGCCCTGGCCGAGCACCCCGACAACGGCGACGTGATCTCGGCCGTGGTGCTGGAAGCCAGCGCGAAAGAAGTGACCGCGGTGCGCGCCAACGGCGAAGCCTTCGAGATCTCGGGCGAGGGCCTCAAGCCCGCGCAGTCCGGCCTGGCCGCGAAGGCGCCGCCCAACATCAAGATCCGCCGCGGCGCCGTGATCCGCGTCGCGAAGACGCCGAAGAACACCTGGGAAATCACGCAGCTGCCCGAAGTGGAGGGCGCCTTCATCGGCATGGACCCGCGCACGGGCGCCATCACGGCGCTGGTCGGCGGTTTCGACTTCGGCAAGAACAAGTTCAACCACGTCTCGCAGGCCTGGCGCCAGCCGGGCTCGAGCTTCAAGCCCTTCATCTATTCGGCCGCGCTCGAAAAGGGCTTCACGCCCGCCACCGTGGTGAACGACGCGCCGCTGGTGTTCGATGCCGCCGCCAACGGCGGCCAGCCCTGGGACCCGAAGAACTTCGACGGCGGCTTCGAAGGCCCGATGCCGCTGCGCAATGCGCTCATGAAGTCGAAGAACCTGGTCACGCTGCGCGTGCTGCAGTCGATCGGCGCGCCCTACGCGCAAGACTGGGTCACCAAGTTCGGCTTCGACAAGGACAAGCACCCGGCCAACCTGCCGATGGGCCTGGGCGCCGGCTCGGTCACGCCGATGCAGATGGCCGTGGGCTATTCGGTGTTCGCCAACGGCGGCTACCGCGTGAACCCGTACCTCGTGACCCGCGTGACCGACCTCAAGGACAAGGTGCTGATGGAAACCGAGCCCCCGGTGCTCGACGAAAGCCGCCGCGCCATTCCCGCGCGCAACGCCTTCATCATGGAATCGCTGCTGCAGAGCGTGGTCAAGGGCGGCTCCGGCTTCAAGGCCTACCAGGCGCTCAAGCGCGACGACCTGTACGGCAAGACCGGCACCACCAACGACTCCTTCGACACCTGGTTCGCGGGCTTCCAGCCCACGCGCGTGGGCATCGCCTGGGTCGGCTACGACACGCCGCGCCAGCTCGGCGTGCGCGGCGAGACCGGCGGCAGCCTGAGCCTGCCGATCTGGATCGGCTACATGCAGTCGGCGCTGCGCGGCGTGCCCGTGACCCTGCCGGCCGAACCGCCCGGCGTGGTGAGCATCGACGGCGAGTGGTACTTCGACGACTTCACGCCGGGCCACAACGTGGCGAGCCTGGGCCTGGAAAGCGCCGAGCAGCCGATCCAGCCGGTGGAAGTGCTGACGGGCGCGCCGGTGGGCGCCCCGCCGCCGCCTGAAGAACGCAACCGCATCCTGGACTTTTTCCGCTAGCCAGCGGCGAGATCACCCAAAGACGCGGGGGACGCGCGGTGCCTACACTCGGTGCCGCGGCCCCCGCTTCTTTTTTGTCTCTTCTCTTTTCTCCCCTTTTCTCGCATCCATGGAAATCCTCACCCTGGTGGCCCTGATCGCCGCCGGCTTCTACATCCTCAAGTCCAAGGAACAGCGCCAGCGCATCGCGCTGCTCGGTCGCCATCTGGGCCGCTACCAGATCGAGAAGCTGATGGAGAGCCTGACCCAGGGCTACCTGCGCTGCCTCGGCGAAGACGACGCCGAGCGCCGCCAGCAGATCTGGCACCTGCTCGACGCCACCGAGGAAAAACTCGCCGCCCAGTTCGAGACCTTCGCCGCCGAGCTGGCGCGCGAACCCGAAGCCGACACGCGCGTGAGCCGCCTGCCGGTGGCCTTGCCGTTCGCCACCACGCTGTTCCCTTCCGCCAGCTTCGACCTGCGCGAAGCACTGCGCATTCATGCGCGCGGCATCGCGGGCGTGGCAAAAAATGCGACGGGCCGCTCGCCTAAATCGAAGGCCTTCACGATGTCGGCCGAGCTGTTCCTGATGCAGCACACCTGCCACTGGTTCTGCAAATCGAAGGCCGTGGCCTCGGCGCGCATGCTGGCGCGGCACCAGACTTCGTACGAGCAACTGCTCGACGCCGTGAGCCCCAAGACGCGCGAGGCGTATCGCGCGCTCGTGGGTCAATGATGGGTTGAAAGCAGCGGCAGCGTGAGCGTCGCCACGGCGCCGCCGCGCGTTGCGTTGCCCAGGTCGATGCGGCCCCGGTGCAGCGTCGCGATCTCCTTCACGAACGCCAGCCCCAGCCCCGTGCTCTTCTTCTGGCTGTGCGGCCGGGCGAGCGAATAGAACTTCTCGAAGACTTTTTCCTGCGCGTAGTCCGGAATGCCCGGGCCATGGTCGCGCACGTTGATGCGCGCCAGGCGCGAGGTGGTTTCCAGCGTCAGCAGCACCTCGCTGTCGGGCGGTGAAAAGTCGAGGGCGTTGTCGAGCAGGTTGCTGATCGCGCGGCGCAGCAGGAACGGATCGCCCTCGACACGCGCAGGCTCTCGAATATTCACGATCAACCGGATGTTGCGTCGCGACGCAGCGGGTTGCGCGCTGGCGGCGATGTCTTCGATGAGCGGCCCCAGCGCCACGGGTTCGGTGCGGTCGAGCGTGCGCCGCGTCTCGAGCGCGGTGAGCTCCATCATGCGGTCGACGATTTCCTGGATGCGCTGGGTTTCGCGTTCGATGTTCTTCAGGAACCGTTCGCGCTGGTCGTGCGGCATCTGCGGTTCCTGCAGCAGCTCGGCCGCGCCGCGGATGGCCGAGAGCGGGCTCTTCACTTCGTGCGTGAAGGTCTGCACGTAGTCGGCCACGTAGTTGCGCCCGGTGAGCGCGTCGCGCATTTCGCCGAAGCCGGTGCGCACCGCATCGACTGCGCGCCGCGCCATGCGCGACAGGCTCAGGCTGCGCTGCGCGCGCACCCAGGTCCAGTAGTCGCGGATCAGGCCGAAGGGCCGCACCAGCCAGACCGAGACGATCACGGTGAGCAGCAGCAGCGCCAGCGCTGAACCCACGCCGACCCAGATGGTGCGCACGCGCGCGTCCTCGACGAACTGGCCGAAGCTCTGCACCGGCTTGCCGACGCTGACGACGCCAACGATCTCGTCGTTCCAGCGGATCGGTGCGCCGACGTACATCACCGAGGTGCGCGGGTCGCCGTCGACATCGCGCGAAGTGCGCGCGCCGTACAGGCCGCCAAGCGTGCGCTTCACGTCGCTCCACTGCGAGTAGTCGTTGCCCAGGTGGCGACCGAGCGAATCGAACATCACGCGGCCGGTGCGGTCGGTGACGTACACGCGCAGCTCGACCCGGCTCTTGTGCAGGTTGTAGATCTGGGCCGAGAACTCGCGCGTGTAGACGCTGCGAAAGAGCGGCTCAAGCCGCGCCGTGTTGATGGCGCCGGCGATCACGTCCTGCTCGACCAGGCTGGCCATGAGCTGCGAGGTTTCGACCAGCGATTCCTCGGCCGACTCGCGGTAGCGCGGGTCGATGTCGGAGACGACGCGGTACAGCAGGAAGGCGATGCCTGCTGTGTAAATCAGCAGGATGCCGATGAAGATCCGGGTCCGGCGCGTCATTCCCTGCTGGCAGGCAGATCTTCGTGCAGCGCGTAGCCGGTGCCGCGCAGCGTGCGGATCGGCTCCACCTCCGGCGCGATGGTCTTGAGCTTGGCGCGCAGCGTCTTGATGTGCGCGTCGACCGTGCGGTCGAAGCTGTCGCTGGCGTCGTCCCAGACGAGTTGCAGCAGTTCGTCGCGCGTGAACACGCGCCCCGGGCGCTGGACCATGAGTTTCAGCAGCCCGTATTCGTAGCGCGAGAGTTCCAGCAGCCGTCCGTAATACCGGATCTGCATGCGCTCGCTGTCGAGCGCAAAGGGGGTTGCGGGGGTCTGTGGCGCCGCTGAAGGCGGCCCCGGCGCGTTTTGATGGGGTACCCCATGAATCGGCGCTGCGGCCGCTGGCGGGCTTCCTGGGCCGTTTCTGGCGCTGCGCCGCAAGATGGTGCGCACGCGGGCGACCAGCTCACGGGGTGAAAACGGCTTGGCAATGTAGTCGTCCGCACCCAGTTCGAGGCCCACCACGCGGTCTATTTCGTCGCTGCGGGCCGTCAAAAACACCATCGGTACCTCCGGGCCGCCCATCGACTGGTTCAGCGCCTGGAGGCGTTTGAAGAGCTCGAAGCCGTTCAGGTCGGGCAATCCGATGTCCAGGATAGCCAGCGCGGGGCGCTCCTGCGCGAACTGCGCGATGGCTTCTTCGGCCGTGGCGCACCAGATCGGCTGGAAACCGTCGCTGCTCAAAACGTACTGGAGCGTGTCGGCGATGCCCGATTCGTCTTCGGCAATCAGGATCCGGGGTTTGAAGCTCATCCGGCGATGTTAGCGAGGGCCACGGACGACCCGTGCCCGGTTTTTCGCCCGAGGCGCCGGCGACCGGCGCGGCCTTTCGCGGCCTTTTTTTTCGAGCGCGGCTTTTCCTCTTCCTGTCTTCTTATTCTTCTTATTCAAATTAGTAGTAGTAGATAAGGGTCGCACCCGTCTGTGGAAAGGTCGCTTTTTCCTTGACGTGACAACGACTTGTCATGCCCGCGTCACTGTGCGCACCCGCGCTTCCGTGGTGTACCCGCAACTTGGACAACATGGGGTAACCCGCCGGCCCTGTGGATAACCGATGGCTTGTGCAAAAACTCTCCCCAGAGTTGTCCTTTGACAGCCTTCCGGAATTCTGCGAAAGGCGGTTTTCGGGTCGAGAAATTCATTGCCTGTTAATTGAGCAGGTTGTGGATTTCCTTTTAAAATCAACAACTTGCAACGCCCCTACAGAGCAGTGCCGGGGTTATCCACAGAGTTGCCCCAGTTTTGTGGGGAGAACGCGAAGCGGAACCTTCGTGCCCCACGCTGACCCAATCCACTCCTTCACATGACGAAAAAACTCGAACATGACACCTTCTGAAACAAAAGCGATCGTCACCCTGAGCCTGCTGGCGGCCTTCGTCGACGGCGAAAAGCACGAACGCGAGCGCGCCGAGATCAAGCGCATCGCCGAGGGCCTGTCGCAGGCCGACGGCGTGAACCTGCCGACGATCTACCAGGACGTGCTGATGAAGCGGGTGTCGCTGGCCTCGGTGGCCGGCGAGCTGAAAAGCGCCGAGTCGCGCCAGCTGGCGTACGAGATGGCGGTGTGCATGTGCGACGCCGACGGCGTGCAGTCGGAGCCGGAGCGGCTCTTCCTGATGGACGTGCGCAGCTCGCTCGGCCTGGACGCCTCGGCGGCGCAGTTTTCGCAGCGGGCGGAAGACATTGCCGCCGCGGTGCCGGCGGCGGTCGCGGTGACGGCCGCAGCCCCTGCGGCGCCGCAGGCGCCCGACAGCACCGAGCTCGACCGCGCGATCCTCAACGCCGCCATCCTCAACGGCGCGCTCGAGCTGCTGCCCGAGACGCTGTCGACCATGGCGATCATTCCGCTGCAGATGAAGCTGGTCTACCGCATCGGGCAGGCGCACGGCTACCAGTTGGACACCGGCCACATCAAGGATTTCCTGGCCACCGTGGGCGTGGGCCTGACCTCGCAGTACCTGGAGCAGGCCGGGCGCAAGCTGCTCGGCGGCCTGCTGGGCAAGGTCGGCGGCGGTTTGCTGGGCGGTCTCGGCAAGCAGGCCGTGAGCTCGGGCATGAGCTTCGCGTCGACCTACGCCCTGGGCCACGTGGCCAAGCGCTACTACGCGGGCGGCCGCACGCTGTCCACGCAGATGCTGAAGGACGCGTTCTCCAGCGTGGTGAAGGAAGGGCAGGGCCTGCAGACGCAGTACCTGCCGGCGATCCAGGAACGGGCGCGCACGCTGGACACGAGCCAGGTCCTCTCGCTGGTTAAAAACGCCTGATCACAGGCTCGCCCCCAGGCTTCGCGCACTTCGTGTCGCTTCTCCAACCCCCTACCGGGGGCAACACCTGAGGCCCGGCAAAGCCGGTTCCTCGGTGTTCCACGAAGGGAGCGCCGGCTAGACCTGGCTCAGGTCGTCGAGGATGGGGCAGTCAGGCCGCGCATCGCCATGGCAGCAATGCACGAGGTGCGCGAGCGTGCTGCGCATCGACTGCATGTCGGCGATGCGCTGCTCCAGTTCACCCAGGTGCTTTTGCGCGATGCGCTTCACGCTCGAACTGGCGCGGCGGCGGTTGTGCCACAGGCCGACCAGTTCGGCGATTTCTTCCATCGAGAACCCCAGGTCGCGCGAGCGCTTGATGAAGCGCAGCGTGTGGATGTCGGCGTCGTTGTACTGACGGTAGCCGCTCTCGGTGCGGGCCACCGCGGGCAGCAGGCCCAGGCCTTCGTAGTGGCGCACCATGCGCGCCGACACGCCCGACAGCCGCGCGGCCTCGCCGATGGCGACCTGGCGGCCGTGGGCGGAGGTCGCCGTCATCATTGAACGGTGTAGCCGGCGTTCTCGATCGCGACCACGATGTCCTGGCGCGGCTGCTGGCTCAACACGTCCACATGACCGGTTTCGAGATCGACCGTGACCTGCGCGTGCGGGTCGACCGTCTGTACCGCGTCCTGCACCGCCTCCACGCAGTGGTTGCAGCTCATGCCGGAGACCTGGAATTTCTGGCTCATCGTCGTTGCTCCTTGTCGGAATGAATGAAGGGTGGAAGGATTGAACACCCGAATCGGGGACAACGCCAGTTTCAACCCTCTCACGATGTCAACGTCCAGCCAAGGGCTTTGAAGCCACCGCGCTTGACCTTGCCATGGTGTCAGGCTTTAGCCTCGGGACCATGGAACACATTCAGCCTCAACCTTCCGCGGCCGCCGCCACGCTGGACCTCTCGGTCGGCGGCATGACCTGCGCCTCGTGCGTGATGCGCGTGGAGCGCGCGCTCAAGAACGTGCCCGGCGTGCAGAACGTGAGCGTCAACCTCGCCACTGAGTCGGCCCGCATCGTGGCCACCGGCGGCGAGGACATGGCCTTGCTGCTGCGCCGTGCCGTGCGCGCCGCCGGTTACGAACCGCGTGCCGAAAGCACCGCACAGGACGAAGCGGCCGCGATGTCGCCCTGGCACGGCTTCATGCCCGTGGCCGTCGGCCTGGCGCTGTCGATCCCGCTGATGGCGCCGATGCTCGGCGACCTGATCGGCCAGAGCTGGATGCTGCCGCCCTGGGTGCAGCTGCTGCTCGCGACGCCGGTGCAGTTCTGGCTCGGCGCGCGTTTCTACCGCGCGGGCTGGCATGCAGCCAAGGCCCGCACCGGCAACATGGACCTGCTGGTGGCGCTGGGCACCAGCGCGGCCTTCGGCCTGTCGCTGTGGCTGTGGTGGCGTGCCGCCACCGGCGAGCATGCCGGGCACGGCATGGTGCCGCACCTGTACTTCGAAGCCTCGGCGGTGGTGATCACGCTGGTGCTGCTGGGCAAGTGGCTCGAGGCGCGCGCCAAGCGCCAGGCCACCTCGGCGATCCGCGCGCTGCAGCAGCTGCGGCCCGAAGTGGCGCACCTGATCAACGCACGCGGCAAGGAAAGCGACGTGCCGCTGGCCGACGTGATGGTCGGCGACCGGCTCGCCGTGCGTCCCGGCGAGCGTGTGCCGGCCGATGCGCGCGTGCTCGAAGGGCAGTCCGAGGTGGACGAATCGATGCTCACCGGCGAACCGCTGCCCGTGGCCAAGAACCCCGGCGACAACTTGACCGGCGGCGCGGTGAACGGCGACGGCCGCATGGTGATCGAGGTGCGCGCGGTCGGCGCCGAGAGCGTGCTGGCACGCATCATCCGGTTGGTCGAGGACGCGCAGGCCGCGAAGGCGCCGATCCAGCGCATGGTCGACCAGGTGGCGGCGGTGTTCGTGCCGGTCGTGTTGCTGATCGCGCTCGTCACGTTCGCGGGCTGGATGGTCGCGGGTGCCGGCGTCGAGACCGCGCTGATCCATGCGGTGGCGGTGCTGGTCATTGCCTGTCCCTGTGCGCTGGGCCTCGCGACGCCGGTGGCGGTGATGGCGGGCACGGGCGTGGCCGCGAAGCACGGCATCCTCATCAAGGACGCACGGGCTTTGGAAATTGCACACCGCGTCGACACCGTGGCTTTCGACAAGACCGGCACGCTGACGGTGGGCCGTCCGGTGCTCACGGCGCTGCTGCCCTCGGCGGGTGCACTGGCGAAGGAGAACGACCTGCTCGCCACGGCCGCCAGCCTGCAAGGCGGCAGTGAACATCCGCTCGCACGCGCCGTGTTGTCTGCCGCTGCCGAACGCGGCGTACAGGCGCCGCCGCTCGGTGCGATGCAGGCGATGCCGGGTCGCGGCGTGCGCGGTGAGGTGAACGGCGCAACCTGGGCCATCGCCAGCCTGCGCTGGTGCCGCGAACTCGACGCGATGCCGGCCGAGGCCGACATCGAACGCCTGCAGTCGCAGGGCGCCACGGTGTCTGCGCTGCTGCGCTTCGACGACGCCGGCTCCGCGCATGTGCAGGCGCTGCTGGCCTTCGCCGACGAACCGAAGCCGCAGGCCGCCGAAGCGATCCGTACGCTGCGCGGTCGTGGCCTGCGCGTGGTGATGATCTCGGGTGACAACCTGCGCGCGGCGCAGGCGATGGCCGCGCGCCTGGGCATTCCGGCCGAGGACGTGCGTGCGGACGTGCTGCCGGCCGACAAGGCCGAACAGGTGAGCGCGCTGCGCAAGAACGGCCATGTGGTCGCGATGGTCGGCGACGGTGCGAACGACGCGCCCGCGCTCGCCGCGGCCGATGTGGGCATCGCGATGGCGCCGTCGGGCGGCGGCACCGACGTGGCGATGGAAGCGGCCGGCATCACGCTGATGCGCGGCGACCTCGCGCTCGTGGCCGAAGCGCTCGAGCTCTCAGGCCGCACGGTGGCGAAGATCCGGCAGAACCTGTTCTGGGCCTTCGCCTACAACGTGGCCGGCATCCCGCTCGCGGCCTTCGGTTTGCTGAGCCCGGTGGTGGCCGGCGCGGCGATGGCGCTGTCGAGCGTGAGCGTGATGGCGAATGCGCTGTTGCTGCGGCGCTGGAAGCCGAAGCACCAACAACATTGATCCGACAGCGGATCAGTCGAACAGCAGCGCCATCAGGTGCTCGTCGACGAAGTCCGCCTCACCGGCCCGGCGGTAGAACTGGCGCAGCGTGCCTTCCTGCACGAAGCCCAGCCGGGCATAGAAACGAAGGGCCGTGGCGTTGTCGCTCTCGGCCATCAGCTCGACGCGGCGAACGCCTTCGGCCTTCAGCCGCGCGAGCACGTCGGTCACCATGGTCTGCGCGATGCCACGGCCATGCAATGTGGGATCGACCGCGAGCGTGCCCAGGCTCGCCACATGCTGCGCACGGCCCGGGTAGCGCGTGACGCGGTAGAAGCCGGCGAGCTGACCATCGACTTCGAAGATGAAGAAATCACCGCTGTCGAGCAGGCCCTGGAAGATCGGGCGAAAGTCGTCGCGCGGCATCGGGTCGTAGCCCAGGTAGGGCACGACCCGCTCGTGCATGTAGAGATCGAAGACGGCGTCGAAGTCCGAGGATGTGGCGAGGCGGTGCAGGGGCATGTCGCGCTTCTTCTATGAGGTCCGCAAGGATGGATGCGGCCGAGCATAGCCATGGCAAGGCGGTGCTGACAACCGCCCCGCTTTTTTCCTCCCCGAAGTTCAACCCTCCGGGAAGCGCCGGCTCGCCACGATCACCGCGTTGGTGCCGCCGAAGGCGAAAGAATTCGACAGCACATGGCGCAGCCCGCGCGCCTCGCGTGCCGCGCCGCGCACGAAGTCCACGTTGGCGAACGCCGCATCCGGCGTCTGCAGATGGGCAATGGGCGGCAAGGCCTCACGTGCCAATGCGCGCAGCGCGGCCACGAGCTCGATGGCGCCGCCGCCGCCGAGCACGTGGCCATGGATCGCCTTGGTCGCGCTGACCGGTGCGGCGTTGCCGAACAGCTCGCCGATCGATGCGGCCTCGGCGGCATCGCCCGCGCTCGTCGCCGTGCCGTGGGCGTTGATGTGGCCGATGTCCGAGGGCACGAGCCCGGCGTCGCGCAGCGCCACGCGCATCGCGCGCACCTGGCCGGCCGGGTCGGGGTGGGTGATGTGCGTGCCGTCGCAGTTGCTGGCGTAGCCGCTGAGCACGAAGGGCTGGGCGCCGGCGCCACGGGCGCGCGCATGGGCCTCCGATTCGAGCACCAGCGCGGCCGCGCCCTCGCCGATGGCGAAGCCCGCGCGGTCGCCCGAGAACGGACGGCAGGCGGTGGCGGGTGCATCGGCCGGCGGCGGCGCCATGACGCGCATCGCGTGCCAGCTGGCCATCACGCCGGGCGTGAGCATGGCGTCGTGGCCGCCGACGATGGCGATGTCGATCCAGCCGCCGCGGATGGCGCGCATGGCCTCGCCGATGGCCACGGCCGATGAAGCGCAGGCGCAGGCATAGGCCAGCGCCGCGCCGCGCGCGCCGAAGTGCAGCGCCAGTTCGGCGACCGCCGCGTTGGGCATCACGGTGAGCACGGTGGTGGGGCGCATGCGGCGCTGCTCGCCGTAGAGCGCGCGCGTGGTGGCGTCGAAAGTGCCGGCGCCGGCCAGGCCGCTGCCCCAGAAGACGCCGAGGCGGTCGCGGTCGATGGCGTCGAGATCGAGCCCGGCATCGGCCGCGGCATCTTGTGCGGCGGCCAAGGCCATCGCGGTGCCACGGTCCAGCGGCAGGCGCGAGGCGCTGCGCACGCCGCTGGCGTCGAAGTCGCAGGTGGCGGCGGCGATCGCCATCGGGTCCATGCCGGGGATCTCGAGGGTCTGCGCGCGCACCGCGGAGCGGCCGGCGAACAGTGCATCGTCGAAGGCTTCGATGCTGCGTCCGAGCGGCGTGATGAAACCGAGCCCGCTCACGTGCACGGGTGCGGCGGCGGTGTGGGCCGTGGCGGTGGCCGCGAGCACGGCATGGGCGGCGCCGCTGCTCATGCGGCCGCTGCCATGGGTTCGGCGCGTGCGGCGGCGGCCTCGCCCTCGGCGTCGATCACTTCGCACAGCCGCTGCAGCGTGATGCCGGCTTCGCGCGGGTCGAGCCGGTCTTCGGGAATGCGCAGGTGGAAGGCGTCTTCCACCGCGAAGACGAACTCCATGAGCGCCAGCGAATCGAGACCGAGGTCCGACAGCGCGGTGGCCGGCGAGATGGCCGTGCGCGCGACGCGGAAGTCGGTCTCGAGGATGGTGGCGATGCTGTTGAAGGTGGGAGAGGAAGACATGAGGGGGTTCCTTTCTTTCAGGCGTGAAGAGCAAGTCCGCGGACGCGGAACACGGGTTCGGGCACCGGGCCGTGGGCCACGGTCTCGGCGAAGGCGAGGGTCTCGCGCACGACCTGCTGGCGGTCGTTGTCGATGCTGATCATGTGGTAGCTGTTGTTCAACACCACGGTGCGCAGCGAGGCGCAGCGCAGCCCGCGCACCAGCAGGTCGAGGTTGGACAGGCTGGCCACCTCGTCCTCGCGCGCATGCAGCGCCAGCACCTGCTCGCACTGCACGTCGTTCAGGCGTCGCCGCACGTGGCGGATCAGCCGGTCGTGCTCGCGCAGATGGCTCACGCCGATCACCGCGCTGCCGGCGCGCGAGACCTGGCGATGCCGCAGCTCGCGCTCGATCCAGGTGCGCACGCGCTCGTTCTTCACGCCGTAGGGCGGGCGCTCGCGGTACTGCCAGAAGCGGCCCAGTGGCGTGTAGAAAGCCAGCGGCAGCAGGAAGCGCGTGCGCGGCACGGCCCAGCCGTCGAAGCGCAGCGTGGTCGACATGAGCACCAGCGCGTCCACCTCGCGCCCGCAGCGGATGGCGCCGCCCAGGGCCAGCGAGGCGCCGGCGGAGATGCCGACCAGCATCACGCGGTCGTGCGTGCGGCGCAGCGACTTCACGTGCGCCTCGAGGGTGTCGAGCCAGCGCTCGAAGGGCACGGCCTGCTGCAGCGGCGCGGCGGCGTCGAACGAGTAGCCGGCGATGCAGAGCGGCTGCACCGCATACCCGTGGCGCTGAAGGGTCGATTGCACGGTCAGCAGCTCGTCAGGCGTGCTGCATAAACCATGCAGCAGAACCACCGCGGTGCGCTGCACGGCGGGGGACACCAGGCTCAAGGGATCGGAGGGATCGCGTGCACTCATCGGAAGGTGTGTCGTATGCTCATGTCGCGTTTATCGCGGTGAGCGACTGACCGGCCGCTGACGCGTCCATCGCCAGGGCAGACCCACAAATCACCCACCACTCATTCACTCACCATGCGAATCCTGCTTGTGGAAGATGACACCGTGCTGCGCGACGTGATGCTGCGCAGCCTCGCCGACGCGGGCCACCGGGTCGACGTGTCGACCAACGTCGAGGATGCCGACCACCTGTGGCGCGTGCAGCCCTTCGATGCCGTGCTGCTCGACCTCAACCTGCCCGCCACCGCCAGCCCCACCAGCGGCCTGGCGAGCGGCCTCACGGCCTTGCGACAGGCGCGTGCGCGCGGCGACCGCACGCCGGTGCTCGTGCTCACGGCGCGCGGGCGCACCGAAGAACGCATCGCCGGGCTCGACGCCGGCGCCGACGACTACCTGGGCAAGCCCTTCGACCTCGCCGAGGTGGAGGCGCGGCTGCGCGCCCTGGTGCGGCGCGCCAAGGGCACCGAGGACATCGTGGTGCTCGGCCAGCTCAAGCTCGACCGCAAGGCGCGGCGCTTCGCGGTCGCGAACGCACCGCTGGACCTGCCGGCGCGCGAGTTCGAGGTGCTGTGGGAACTCATGAGCCCGCCGGGGCGCACGGTGAGCAAGCGGGCGTTGTCGGACAAGCTCTCGGGTTTTGACGAATCGCTGGGCGACAACGCGCTCGAGGCCTTCATCTCGCGCCTGCGCAAGAAGCTGCTCGGCTCGGGCGCGGGCATCCGCACGCTGCGCGGCATCGGCTACCTGCTCGAAGCCGAGGTGTGAGAAGCGACCCGTGAGCGAGGCCACCACCCCACCGGTCACGCGCACTGCACCTTCGCTCACGCGGCGCGTGCTGCGCAACGTGCTGGTGCCGCTGGCGCTCACCTGGATGGCCGGTGCGGTGATCGCGCTGGTCATCGCCAACTACTTCTCCGAGCAGGCCTTCGACCGCGGCATGCTCGACGACGCCTATGCGCTGTCGGCCAACGTGCAGGCCGGCGAGCGCGGCATCGAGCTGCTGCTCACGCCGCGCGAGGTGGCGACCGTGCTGTTCGATCAGACCGACAAGGTCTACTTCTCGGTGCAGCGGCTCGACGGCACGCTCATCTCGGGCAGGGGCGACCTGAAGGCGCCGTTGCCCGACGAAGGTTCGCGCTACCGTTTTTCCGACATCGACTACGACGGCAATGTGCTGCGCGCTGTGGTGCTCGACCACGACGCCGAGCCCGGCCTGCACATGCCCTACCGCGTGATCGTGGCCCAGACCACGCTGAGCCGCGCCGCACTGGTGCAGCGGCTGCTGTTCTATGCCATGGCGCCGCAGGTGCTGCTGCTGGTGCTGCTGGCGGTGTGGCTCTGGCATGGCATCCGACGCGACCTGCGACCGCTCGGCGAGCTGCAGCGTGCACTCGACACGCGCGACGTGCGCGACCTCTCGCCGGTGACCGTGGCGCAGACCTCGAAAGAGTTGCAGCGCCTGGGCGATGCCGTCAACGCGCTGTTCGACCGGCTGCGCCACAGCGTGCGCGCGCAACGCGAGTTCGTGGGCAACGTGGCGCACGAACTGCGCACACCCCTCGCCGGCATTCGCGCCTTGGCCGAGTACGGGCTCGCGCAGCACGACACCGAGGTGTGGCGCGAACAGCTCACGCGCGTGTCCGAACGGCAGGCGCGTGCGAGCCACCTGATCGACCAGCTGCTGGCGCTGGCATTGGCCGACGAGGCGCGCACCGACCTGCAGCGCACGCCCGTGTCGCTCGACATGCTGGCCGAGCAGACCGTGCTGCGCCATCTCGCGCGCGCCGATGCGCGTGGCGTCGACCTGGGTGCGCGCGGCCTCGACGACGGCGTGACGGTGCTTGCGAACGAAGCGCTGGTGGAGGGCATCCTCGACAACCTGATCGACAACGCGTTGCGCTACGGCGGACGCACGATCACCGTCGAACTCGCGGGCCGCACGCTGAGCGTGATCGACGACGGACCCGGCATTCCGCTCGAGGCGCAGCGCGACCTCATGCAACGCTGGGCGCAAGGGCCCGCGGGCCAGAAGCTGGGGCAGGGCGCAGGGCTGGGGCTGTCGATCGTGGCGCGCTATGCCGAGCTGCTGGGCGCCGAGTTGCGGCTCGACGCCGCGGAGCCTACGGGCCTGCGCGTGAGCGTGACCTTCGGGGACGACGCCTGACAGTTCACGCGCGTGTCAGTGGCTTGCGCAGATAGACGCGTGTGCGCCCGTCGAGGGATTCGCGCCGGAACTCGACATAGCCGATGCGCTGGTAGAGCGCGAGGTTCTCGGTCATCTTCTCGTTCGTGAACAGGTAGATCGATGCGTGGCCCTGGCGCAGTGCCTCGCGCTCGGCCATTTCAAGCAGCGCGCGGCCCGCGCCGCTGCCCTGGTGGTCGGGGTGCACCGCGATCACGTCGATGAGGAAGCCTTCGTCGGTCACGTCGAGCAACAGCGCCGCGCCGACCTGCGAACCCTTGCGCTCGGCCACCCACACCTGCAGGTGCGCGATGGCCTGCGCGTAGTCGCGCGTCATCGGCCGCCACGTCGTCGGCGGTGGCGCGGCGCAGGTGCCAGGATGCAGCGTTGTCGCTCACGCGTCGAACTCGACCTCGCCCTCGATCTCCACCGGGATGCCGAAAGGCAGCTCCGCCATGCCCACGGCGCTGCGCGCATGGGCGCCGACCTCGGGACCGAAGAGCTCGAGGATCAGATCGGAAAACCCGTTGATGACCGCCGGCTGCTGTTGAAAGCCGGGCGCCGAGGCCACCATGCCGAACACGCGCGTCCATGCGGTGATGCGGTCCAGGTCGCCGAGCGCGCGCTGCAGGCTGCCGAGCATCGCGATGCCGGTGAGGCGCGCAGCGGCGTAGCCTTGGTCGACTGTCAGCTCTGCGCCGAGCTTGCCCAGCGGCGCAGCGATGCGGCCATCGGCATCCAGCGGACCATGGCCCGAGACGATGGCGCGCCGGCCGACGAGGCGGACGAACTGGAAGGGGAGGATGACGCCGGGAGGTGGCGTCACGGGGGGAGGAAGGACGAGGCCCAGGGCGTGGAGGCGTTCGGCAATGCGCGTCATGGTGAAGATGCGTGCGGCAAATGACCAAGGGTACGCGCGGCGTGCTGCGAAGGCAATTTGGGCGTTTTGCGGTTCACAGTGGGGAGACCCTGCCGTGGGCGCGGCCAAGAGCACCGGCTATCGAGTGCCCATCCAGTTGCTGCCGAGCGACAGGTCCTTGCTGAAGATCAGGAGGGTGCCCCACAGAAGAAAAGAGGCGCAAAGCAGGCAGATGATAAAGATCAGAGCGCCTGCGAAGCTCGCAAATCCTGCCTTGTCTCGTGCCATCTTGAACCCGAGCACGATGCCACCCACTAGCAACCCAAGAAGAAGCCATGGGATGCCACATAGAAGAAGGAAAAATGGATCTGCAAAGCAGGTAGTCATGTCGGTTCAATGTGGCAGCCGTCGAGCTTGCACATGCCTATTCTTTTGGCGTGGGGGCGGTTCATTGCGGCAGCTTGATGTTGGAGCCGTCGAGCTTGAGACCGCTCAGCTTCTTCAGGTCGGTGCCACCGGTTTTTTTGAATTCGTGGACCTGGGCGTTGGACAGGTCCAGGGTCAAGGCAAAGACGGCCGAGCTCAGTTCCAGCTTGCCGATGCGGGCATCGTTCAAGCGCACGGAGTTCGCTTCGAATTCCTCCAGAAGCAGATGCGCCGCATGGGTGTACTGCAGGTCAAGCCGGGTGAACTTGCTCTTTCGAAAAAAAAGCGACTCGGTATGTGGGCCGCCGCCAATGTCCACGAGGATGTTGTCGCCAAGGATGGAGGTGTTCTCGATCAGCACCTCCTGGGCGTCGTTGCTGGCGAGGCTGAAAGCGAACTTTTCGCCTGATGCGGGAGGCGTGAACTGGCTATCTCGCACGGTGAGGCGTTTGGCGCCTTTGATGATGGCGTCAACGCTGCCGCCGCGCACTCGCTCTATCAGAAGGTCGTCCTTGACGGTGGAGCTGGACAAGTCGAGAAAATCGATGACGGTATCGCGGATGGTGAGAGATCGAAGATTGGCCGCCACCAGATTCAAAGTGCCGCGAAGCTTGGAGCCTTCGATACGAGTGGTGGCATACAGGAAGTCTTCGCCGCTGTTGCCGATGCTGTCGGTCAGTATGGTGACGTCTTCGCACGTGCAGTCCGTGATCGAGAGTTTTTCGTTCCCGGTCCATGCGAACCATTTCGATCTGCATCGCACGAATTCCGCTTCGCCGTCTGATCCCACGGCGCCCTGATGATTGCGGTTTGCTGTTGTTCCTACGAAATCGCATTCCTCAAAAACCGTGGACTTGCTTCCCTTCTCTGCAAACATCACGGAGTTCCCGACCCAGGCGCAGCGCAGAAAATGCACGTTCGTTGTCACGCCGTAGCTCAGGATTCCGGAAAATCGGCAGTCCTCGTAGCGGACACTAGTTGTTGTCTTTGGGTTGATCTCATAGGCGCCGACGAAATCGCAGTTCTTGAAGAGGACGTTGTGCCAATCCATCCCTTCAAACCTCTCGCCGCTGAACTCAGCGCCGTCGACGACAAGCAGAGAATCGCCCTTCTCCCCGGTGCGAAGTGCCGGGTCCTTGAGTTGGGCAAAGATCCTACCGAAGGTTCTGATGTTTCGTTTGGAGGTCATGTTGCATCCGGTCAAGGCGGAAGCGGCGAAAAGCGCCAATGTGCAAAGGGTGGTTCGACGGGTCGGACAGTCGGTCATCGACGATTGAGCCTGATGGCACTGGTGGCAGGGATGTACCCCTTGCTTCCAAAGTTGTTAGACAGGAATTCCCAATCCGGCACTTCCCCACGCTCTCCCATCGGTCGTCCGAAATGCCACACCGCGTTCTTCGGACGCGCCGGGTCCGACTTGTCCAGGCTGAACCCGCCCATGTTCACATTGCCGTCGATGAGTGCGATGTCCAGAGGAAACACCCACGGGTCTGCATGGAGCACGTCTTTGCCCCAGTTTTCGCCTGCGTCGGTCAGGCTGGGTTCTTTCAACGTCACTTCACAGAAGGCCTGAACCAGTCGCTGACGGAGCGTCACGTACTCGGTGTTGGGGTAGTTCTCGACCACTGATCGGGGACTCCACGCCATTGCCAGGGCACCGTTGGAACTCACAGTCTTGGAGCTCATCATCGACAACAGCATTGCCGTGTCTTCATCCTTGAAGCTCAGTGTGGTGCCGTTCAAGGTGGGCGCGATGGGATGCCAGGTCTTGGTTTCGCCGCGCGAACCATCGGGACGCTTTGGATTGTTCTTCTCGAACACCCACAACTTCACTTCTGTCACACACCCCAGCTTGCGCACTTGCTCGCTCAAGACCAGTTCCAGCTGACCGCTCTTGCCGAAGTACCCAGGCTTGAAGCGCAATGGCACACGGATGTTGCCTTTCTTGGGCAAGCCACTCATCGCGTGGAGGTAGTCGAGTGCCACTGCCAGCCGGGGCTTTTCATTGAAGCCCTTGCCCTGGAAATCGCCTTTGACATGACACCTGTCAGTCATCACCTGCCGGATTTCACCCGTCACGGGATCGAGCGTGGTCCCTGCGGGCGGGCGGCCGGTCCAGGCGCTGAGTTCGCCGTCCAGGTTTTGGTAGCCGATGGGCCCACCGCAACTGGAGACGATCAGCGCCGTCACGGTGTTCGGCTTGACTGTTTGCGTGTTGTGGATGCCCGGGTCCTTGGCTTCTCGCACCTCGACGCGCCAGCCATCCGACGCATAGATGTCACGGGAGTCCCAACCGAGCTTGTAGACGCCCGAGCGATGGCTATGGCCCGACAGATGCCAATCCACCTTGGGGCGGCTGGGGCTGGTCTTTGCCTGATCCATCGGCTGAACGTATTGGGCCAGGTAGGTGGCCTGGTTTTTTTCGCAGGTGCCCACGTTGACGTGGTTCAGCGCAGCCTTCATGCCCCAAATGCCGGTGGCGCCGTCGAGTGGGTGGAAGAAGACCCGCTCCTTCTTCTTGGCCACGTTGCTGTAGGGCTCGGGCTCGTCGAAGCTCACGATGGTGAAGTGCGTGGCAACGGTGAGGGTGCTCTTGCTCGCGGCCTTGTAGTTTCGGGCCTGTGTCAGAAGCTTCAGCTGGTCATGGCTGAAGGACTCGGTGGCACGTGGAAGTATTCCCGACCCTTGGCGGTCTACCCCCGCCTCTGCAACGCCCAGCAAGTTCTTGAAGTTCTCGTCGATGCCCCAGCCCAGCGCGGCAATCACCTGTCCGGCTTTGGCGCCCGGCTTGTCGGTGCTGTCCGCGCCGTAGGCATACACCACGTCCGCGAGCGGCGTGAACAACGCATAGAACCAGTCGAACTGGCCGCCGTCGAAGTTGTAGCCCGTCAATGCATGGCCGTAGGTGGGACCATAGGCGAGGCACGCCTCGTAGATGGTCATGTTGTGGTCGCGGCTCATGCCTTCATTGGCTTTGCCGCGCGTCCACGCACTGGCGGCCTCGAACTGGGCGCGATGGCGCTCCACGGCATCGGGCTGCGCGAGGGCTCGCTGCGCCCGCCACGCCTCGGCCGGGACTTTGCCGTCGGGCCAGGACGTGCGGGCGTTCTCTTCCATGCGTTTGCGTGCATCGCGGCTGTTAGGCGTCGTGGTCTCGAGCACGCCGAGCATGAACGCCCAGTTGTGCTGGTCGCCAGCCTCCACGCGTGCGCTGATGCCGTAGGGCACCTGGTAAGCCTCGTGGTTGCCGCTGGTCATGATGATGGGCAACTGGTACTTGGGATTGCGGTACATCTCGTGCACCAGGCTGAAGACCATCATGTCGTCCAGGCCCCTCGGATAGAGGTGGCGGCCTTTTTCCTTGTCGAAAACGTTGCCCAGCAGGTTGAAGGCTTTCCACTGCTCACCAATCCTGCCCGGGCCGCCGGGTTCCGCCATGGGATTGAAGTTGCGGTTGTAGTCGATCAGGTCTCCCGTGAGCAGCACGGCATCGACCTGGTCGCTGCCCGTGGCCATCGTCTCGAACAGCTTCTTGAGAGCCTCGAAGCTGTTGCAGACTTTGCTGCCGACGGGCCGGTTCCAAGCCGCGTCGGCCTCCTCGAGCACTTTGGCATCGCTGCGGCCCATGGCGTTCTGACGCACGTTGATATGAACGTCGGAGAGATGCCCCAGCTTGAGGCGCGGCTTGGTCATGCGCTTGACGGGGTGCCAGCTCTTGAGGAGGGTGTCCAGCTCGGGTTTCTGGCCGGGCTTGCTCCAGCTGAACGGGACATCGGGTGGCGGCATGGCGAATTCGTGGAGCTTGTCGAAGTGCCAGGGATCGCGTGCGGCCTGCTGTTGCAGGAAGCGTGTGATGGCAAGGTCTTGGGCCTCGGCGTACTTGACGCCCTTGAAGGCTTCGAGCTTCCTGTCTTCGGTGCTCAGCCGGGTCATCCAGGCAAGGCTTTTCATGGCACCGGGCTTCTGCAGATCGGCGAAGGGCGGGGCCGACAAATCGATCTCGATCTCGTAGACGTCCTGCACCTTGGTGTAGATCCGGGCCGCTGCGGGGGCGATGGTGGCGAAGGGGCGGCCGTGCCGATCGCTGACGAGTGCCCCAGGTCCGAAAGAGCCGACGAGCCAGGCCTTGATGCAAGGCTTGGCGGCAGCACATGCCGTGCCATCCTCGAAAAGGGTGCCGGTTTGTGTCGATCCGTCGGCTTGCTCAGCCTCCTGTTTGCTTGCGAGGTCGACCACCCGCAGATGCTGGTCGACCAGCCTGTACATCTCGACGGCCTCGCCGGTCGGGACGGCTGCCTTGGCCTTGCCACGCATGCTCGAAGGTGCGGCGATGAAGATGCTGGCCTTGACCTGGCCAGGGGCCAGCAGCAACGGCGTGCCCAGGCTGGGGAACAGGATGATGGCTTCTTTGTTGATTTCCATGGAATCCTGACCCGCGATTTCCATCGAATATTGACCCACCCTCTTTGCGAGCCAGCCGGCTCAC